>JAAXQM010000003.1 GCA_012974295.1 Dehalococcoidales bacterium | reverse complement strand
TTTACTATCCGTTGCACAGCCGGCCAAGTTCGCTCCCGTAGTTCTGTAATGGACTCGCCGCCGGGAATTTTCAACGAAGGTGTGTCCTTTATCCACTCTTGAAAAAAAACGCCATAGCGCTCTACTACCTCATCAAAGGTGAGACCTTCAAGCTCCCCCGCATCAACCTCCTTGAGGGCATCTATAGTAACTACATGTAATCCCTGAGCGCGCGCAATCGCAGCAGCCGTCTCCCTAGCACGCCTTAGTGGACTGCAATAGATACACGACACCTCCTCATCCTTGAGTGCCTGTGCCAATTGCCCCGCCTGTTTGCGCCCGTTATTGTTCAGCGCAATTCCAATATGCCCCACAACCCGTTTCTCATGGTTCCACTTAGTTTCACCGTGTCTAACCAGGATAAGCTTCATCTTGCTCCTTCCTCGTACCGCCGAGCCCACGCTACTCTCCTATAATATGGAGGATGGTCATAGAAAATTAGCTCCACCAACGACTTGGTTGCTTCTCAGACAGGTTTTAATTAGTGAGTTTTGTCATTATCGTTGTTAATCCCTGAGGAGTGATCAATAGAACGAGAACATAAAAGGCCGTGAGTCTCAGCTCTAAATAGAGATGTAACACATCATTCTGGCATAATCTTTAACCTGCTCATGCCTCTCCGAATCGAGGTCCGCCATGCTATCCGCCTGCCAAGATTAACTTGGTGCGGTGTATGGACTTCGGTGGATTGGGGAAACCCAGAGCCAATGTAACCTGCTCTGCTCTCCCTGTAGCAGAGCTATCGGCTCGCAGGCACATCCCTACAGTGCAACATGATCCCATCCACTCCACAAGCCAGAGCCGATCTACAAGAGAGCGAATATCATAGTGGCGTACGTCGTGGTCCCTCCGATGTTGCCAGGGAAACTCACTTTTCGCCATAAAGGATTTTAGTTCTTCCTCTACTTCCAGCGCCAACCTGCCGGTCTCCAATTCAACACAGTACTCCGCCTTCCTGACCTGCGATTGCAGCGATGGTAATTGCATTGCCACCTGCTCTACTCCTATGAGGCCTATTCCGTTCGGCAGCTGCTCGATTACTGCATTTATGAAAAAGTATGGGGAGAACCGTTTGTTAAGCAGGATATCCATTATCTCACTACTACTGGTCACCCCAATGGGGAGCGGCGCAGCAATAGAGATTCTAGGATGAGGACTGAATCCTTGAGAGTAAGCCAACGGGATATCGGCACGCCGCAGTGCCCGCTCCCACAACCTCATCAGATCGAGATGAGAGAGATATTTGACCTCTTCGCCCCGAGAAAAGGTGACGCGTATACGCTGCATATCAATCCTTAGTCACCAGAATCTTCTCGATCCGCAACTCCCTCATCTGGGTAACTGCCAGCTTCAGATTACCGTATCTCAACTGTTCCCCTTCCCGGGGTATATGACCAAGAAGGCTAAGTAAGAAGCCGGCTACAGTATCATAGTCACCAGTGGGCAATCCAAGTCCCAACTCCTCGTTTGCCTCCTCCACATGCATACCACCATCAATTTGAATTGTCCGGTCATCGATAACCTCGAAGTCTTTATCAGCCTTTACCAGCTCATCCCCCATCTCACCAACAATCTCGGCCACCAGCTGCCCCATAGTCACTATCCCGCTGGTGACACCAAACTCGTCAATTACTACAACCATAGGATAACCCTGCGACTGCATCTCTGCGAAAAGCTGGGCAATTCGTTTTGTCTCAGGAACAAACAGAACCGGACGTACCAGATCATCAATGACACTCTTGATATCCAGCGAACTGCTTGCCTGTGCCATAAGCACATCCTTTATAGAAAGTATTCCAACCACAGTATCAAAACTATCCTGGTAAACAGGGAAACGTGTATGGGGATGTTCAGCATAGATGCCAAGGAAGTCGGCTAGCTTAGTCCCTTTCTCGATCCAGACCACCTCAGGCCGGGGTGACATCACCTCACGCACAGTGCGATCGCCGAAAACGAATACTTTGTGTAGCAACTCCGCCTCAGCCTCTTCGACCGTTCCCTCCTCCCGCCCTACTGAGATCATACTGCGGATCTCCTCTTCGCTTACCAATGAGTGGGGCACCTTGGCCTTCCCACCAGCAAGTATTGAGGCGATCCAGGTTAACCCAGCCGCAACCGGATAGGCGATCTTCGTTATCACACCAAGGGGGTAGACATACAGCAGTGCCATCCGCTCTGGATACCTGATGGCCAGTGTCTTGGGGGTAACCTCAGCGAAAATTAAAAGCAATATCGTCACCACTATGGTGGCGACAAGTATCGCAATATTCTCATTATCCGTCCATATAGATACTGCTATCGCTGTGCCCAGGGCAGCAGCAGCCACATTAACAAGGTTGTTACATAAGAGCACCGTCGCCAGCAGCTTCTCCGGCTGCTCCGTGATTTTTGCCACCCGCCCAGCACCAATAACACCACTTTCTACCAGGTGCTTCACCCGCGTTCTGGGCAAGGAAATAAATGCTGTCTCAGCACTGGAAAAGAAAGCAGATGCAACCAAACAAAGAAAAAAAAGCACTAAGTACAGAATACTAGTGCTATCCATAATATTACCCTCCCCGATTACATCCTTCCACGGATACAGTTACTCGTTTTCATAATAACATCGCCCCCATTAGCTGTCAAAGAATTTTATTGACTCCCCCTTACTACGTATAAGAAGAGACCACTGATAAAGAGATGCAGAATGATTTCCGTCGGGGGCAGGGGGTATCCCCCAGCTATAATAATCCCTCCGTATTGGGGGATCAGGGGGTTAATAAAGACAATTTCAGCAGTGTCAAAATAATTAAACCTTCAGTTAAAATCGATTTTACATTAAGCAGAGCATTTGCTATAGTTCCTTAGTGCGAGAAAGGTGAAACAGTGAAAATCCTCGGTATCGAAACCTCCTGTGATGAGACAGCGGCCGCCGTGGTACAGGATGGAAGGAAGACGCTCTCCAGTATCATCGCTTCCCAGGTAGACATCCATTCTCGATTTGGAGGCATAGTACCAGAGGTGGCTTCCCGCCAGCACCTTCTCACTATTATCCCTATCATCGAGCAGGCAATGACTCAGGCCCAAGCCAAATGGAGCGACCTAGACGGTATCGCCGTTACCTTCGGGCCTGGACTCGCTGGCTCCCTCCTTATCGGAGTGAATACCGCCAAGGCAATCGCACTATCAAAGGATCTTCCTTTACTTGGAATTAATCACCTGGAGGGACACATCTATGCTAACTGGGTCGAGGGACATACACCAGACCTTCCCGCTATCTGTCTCATCGTTTCCGGTGGACATAGTGACCTAATCCTGATGAAAGGGCATGGTGACTATCAGCTCCTGGGTAGGACCAGAGATGATGCCGCCGGTGAAGCCTTTGACAAAGTATCCCGTATCCTGGAGTTAGGCTATCCCGGTGGTCCCGCCATAGAGAAAGCTGCATTATCAGGAAATAGCGCGCGCTTCCGACTGCCCCGAGCATGGCTGAAAGATACCGACGATTTTAGCTTCAGCGGATTGAAGACTGCAGTGCTCCACCTTGCAGCGGAACAGGATATCGCTGCGACAACCGATATCGCTGCCAGCTTCCAGGACGCAGTAGTCGATGTTTTGGTCACTAAGACGGTGTCAGCAGCAAAGCGTCTGGGTGCCCACCAAATACTCCTCTGTGGTGGTGTAGCTGCCAACCACCTCCTGCGACGCATGCTGGCCGAGCGCTCGCCTATCCCCGTTCTCATGCCCAATCCAACCCTGTGCACCGATAACGCCGCTATGATCGCCTCCTGTGGTTATTTCCATTTCACCACAGGTGAATGTTCAGGATGGGATCTCGATATCACCCCCAATATTAGGCTGGGCTAAAATCTTCGCTTATTAGTATGTATTCGTGAGATTTCGATAGGTCTGTAGAAGTTATTGTAAGATATTAGATACATATCGATGTCTAAAAGCCCAACAGTTGCTTGGAATAGATATCTGCTCGCTTGCGCTATTTTTCAATCTGGGTTAATATAAATTAGCACTCTAAGCGTTAGACTGCTAAAAAGGAGGTAAAGCGTGGCAATAAAATTGCAGCCGTTAGGCGATCGGGTTGTGGTTCAGCCTTCAGAGGAGGAAGAGATTACCAAAGGTGGTATCATCCTGCCCGATACTGTCAAGGAAAAGCCGCAGCGTGGTGTGATCATCGCGGTAGGCCCAGGAAGGTTAGATGAGGAGGGTAAGCGAATCCCTATGGAGGTGAAGAAGGGCGACAAGGTGATCTACTCCAAGTACGCCGGCAGTGAAATCAAGCAGGATGATAAAGAAGTCTTAATCCTGCGCGAGAGCGATATTCTAGCAAAGTATAGTTAATAAGGAGGGGAAATGGCAAAACAGTTAGCATACGGTGAAGACGCAAGAAAAAAATTAAAAACCGGCATAGACTCACTCGCCAATGTCGTGAAGATCACGCTTGGACCAAAGGGACGCAATGTAGTTCTGGATAAAAGATTTGGACCGCCTACGATCACCAACGATGGTGTCACCATCGCCAAGGAGATCGAGCTAGAGGAGCCCTTCGAGAACATCGGCGCACAATTAATCAAGGAGGTAGCTACCAAGACCAATGATGTCGCAGGCGACGGCACCACTACCGCAACTGTGCTGGCCCAGGCGATGCTTCATAATGGGATGAAGAATGTGGCTGCCGGGGCTAACCCGATGGCACTGAAGAAGGGTATTGAGAAGGCAACAGCCGTTATCCTGGCAAATATCAAGAAGATGAGTACACCGGTGACTACCAAGGAGCAGGTTTCACAGGTTGCAACTATCTCTGCAGCCGATGAGAATATCGGAAATCTTATCGCTGAGGTCATGGAGAAAGTAGGCAAGGATGGAGTTGTCACCGTTGAGGAAGGCAAAGGAATAGAGTTCGAGACGGAATATGTCGAGGGGATGCAAATCGACCGTGGATATATCTCGCCCTATTTCGTGACCAGTCCTGAGAGGATGGAGACAGCGATTGAGGATCCTTATCTCCTTATCACAGATAAGAAGATCTCTGCAGTTGCCGATATGCTCCCCGCCCTGGAGAAAGTGCTCCAGGTTACCAAGAACTTGGTCATTATAGCCGAAGATGTAGACGGTGAGGCGCTTGCCACACTAGTGGTTAACAAACTGAGGGGCACCATAAATTGCCTTGCAGTCAAGGCGCCAGGTTTTGGCGATCGACGGAAGGCTATGCTCGAGGATATTGCCATCCTCACAGGAGGTCAGTTGATCACCGAGGAAATTGGCCGGAAACTCGATTCTGTCACAGTTGATGACCTTGGACGAGCGAGAAGGGTAGTATCCACCAAAGAGGAAACCACAATCATAGAAGGCAAGGGTTTGGATGAAGCAATTGAAGCACGGATAAAGCAGATTAAAACCCTGACCGATGAGAGCACTTCTGAATTCGATAAGGAGAAGCTCCAGGAGCGCCTGGCCAAACTTGCCGGCGGTGTCGCCGTAATAAAGGTCGGAGCTGCCACCGAGGTCGAACTCAAGGAAAAGAAGCACCGTGTCGAGGATGCCCTCTCAGCAACCAGGGCCGCGGTAGAGGAAGGCATTGTCCCCGGCGGTGGGGTAGCCTTCGTTAACTCCGTTTCCTCTCTTGACAAGTTAAAGTTAGAGGGAGACGAGGCCACAGGGGTAAACATTGTCAGGAATGCCCTGGAGGAACCACTCCGTATGATAGCCCAGAACGCAGGTAAAGAGGGCTCAGTAGTGGTAAATAACGTGAAAGAGCACAAGTCTGGTATGGGCTATGATGCCCTACGGGACGATTACGCCAACATGAAGCAGCGTGGGATTATTGACCCAACCAAGGTAGTCAGGGCTGAGCTTGAGAATGCAGCCAGTATAGCAGCTATAGTGCTCACTACAGAAGCCTTGATAACCGACATCAAGGAAAAAGAAGCACCCATGCCACCACAGATGCCCGAATACTAAAACTCGCTGATAATAAAAAACGCAGCTACGGCCTTTAATTCGTAGCTGCGTTTTTATATTTTAAGAGACTGCTGAAATAGCCTCAGTCAACCCCCTAATCCCCCAATCTTGGGGTACTTTTTATGCTGGGGGACACCCCCAGACCCCCGGCAGCAAGTATCCTGCACCTCTTTTTCAACGGTCTATTCAAACTTATTGCAGTATAAACCTGCGTAACGATTCAAAGCTTTAACAGGCTGTGGAGCCGATGCTCGCCATCGACCGGGCCAACGATGGCCACACTAATTTTTTCCGTCACGAGCATCTGAACTGCCACACGCTTCAGGTCCTCTACAGTAATGGCATCGATTATCGAAGCAACCTCATCCACCGTGTAGATCTGCCCGGTAAGTAACTCCTGACCTCCCAGCCAGCCAGCAACACTCCTGCTGTCCTCCATACGAAGAAGCAGGCGTCCCTTCACTAATTCCTTTGCCTTGGTAAGCTCAAGCGATGGAACCTCCTCTTTCAGAGAGGCAAGCGTCTCAAGAATAACAGCGATAGTGTCATCAATGTTCTTTGGGTCCACTCCAGCATAGACAGTGACAGTCCCCGAATCGAGAAAGTGGTCTGCGTAGCTATGGATATCGTAGGCCAGCCCTCGCTGCTCGCGAATCTCCAGATATAGACGGCTGCTCATCCCCTCGCCCAATATTACGTTCAAGAGATCTAGAGTAAACCGATCGGGGTGAGCGAAAGGGAGTCCCCGAACCGCCAGGCACAGATGGGCTTGCTCGGTATCCCTGCGATCAATACGGAGCCGGGGTGCATCCTGGCTATCGTCAGCAGGATACGGGGATCGAGGTGTAGCCACCGCCCAGTCGCCTAGCATTTCTCCTATGGATGACAAGACCTCTTCATGACTAATCTCACCAGCAACGCCAATTATAGTATTGTTTGGCGCATACTGGCCGCCGAGGTAGCCTAGAAGCATCTCACGACTCAGAGCGCTTACCGTTTCCTTGCTCCCGGCAATATCACGGCCCAGGGCCTGAGCAGGCCAGACTACTTCATCTATGAGCATATTCACCCGATGCTGGGGTGAATCCATGCTCTCATTGATCTCCTCTATTATAACGCTACGCTCCCGTTCCATATCCTTAGCACTGAACTTCGAACAGCGGAGCATGTCGACCGTTAGATCTAATGCGAGGGAGAAATGAGGGCTGGCCACCTTGCACCAGTAAATTGTGAACTCCTTATCAGTACCCCCATTTAGCAGGCCACCCACCCCCTCGATAGACTCGGCAATCTCCTTTGCAGTAGGGCGACGCTGGGTCCCCTTGAAGCAAAGGTGCTCAATGAAATGAGATATTCCTGCCTCCTCCTCGCTTTCATGGCGCGAGCCAGCCCCAATAAAGATATTGATACACACCGAGCGGGTATGGGGCATGGTGCTGGTGATTACTCGGAGTCCATTATCTAAAATACTCTTCTGATACATAGTGCACCTCAGTCAAATTCTAGACACCCCTCCCTCGCCTGTCAACTAATGTCAATTGACTTTGACATGCTCAATTGCTAATATGAAACTACGGTAAAAAGATCGATCTTCTAGTACAACGGGTATTTAGTGATATTGCTTAAAAAGAGGTGCCCCGAGGCCGACAGGTCGGCCTGCTCCATCTTGAATATTCGCCCAGGATTGGGGAATGCAGGAGTTGCTTGAGGCTATTTCAGCAGTCTCTTAGTGTATGGAAGATGAAAACGGTAATAGTGGGTCAATTAAATGACAATTACAAAGGACAAGAAGGCAAACATGGAGATAGCTCATGGCATTCATGCCATACCGGCACATACAGGTCCTCTATCAAGTCCCTTTGTGCCCCAGGTATACCTTGCAGTCGGAGGAGAGGGAGTCCTTATTGACTCAGGATATGGCGATGAGCAGTCGGCCAGTGCAATAATAGATTATGTCAATTGTTTCCCCGGACTAAGGCTTTCCTATATCGTTATCACCCATGCCCATCCTGACCATATCAATGGTTCCGCCAGGCTCAGAGAAATAACAGGAGCCAAGATTGTTATGCATTCCGCTGAGCAAAGCAATATCACGGCGGATAAAGAGGTGGGGGAAGGTGATATTATCTCTCTCAACGGCATCGATCTTGAGGTCGTCCATACCCCCGGACACAGCCCGGGACACATCTGTCTTTATATGAGAAAAGATAGGGTCATGTTCTCCGGCGACCACGTCATTGGCCTGGGCACCACAGCGATACATCCTCCTCTGGGTGACATGGCGCAGTATATCGATTCCCTGAGAAAGCTCCTTACCTATGATATTGAGCTGATCTTCCCCGGACATGGCACTCCGATAAGGAAACCAAGTAGAAAGCTGGAGGAGTTGATCAATCATCGCCTGGAACGTGAGGCTCAGATAATAGACAGATTACATCAAGGGAAAGCAACAATAAAAGAGCTGGCTTTCGAGATCTATCCTGAACTAACCGGCTTCCTCTACGAGGTAGCTAAAGGACAGGTATATGCACATCTCATAAAACTCGAAAATGAGGGGAAGGTGTGCTCGCAGATACGTGGTAATATCATCCGCTATGAACTAGTGCCCCAAAGGGAAAGACATGCTTAGCCTATTTCCACAAACCACCGAGGTCAAAAATAACCATCTCTTCCTCGGTGGATGCGACACCACGGCATTAGCCGATGAATTCGGTACACCGCTCTATATCTATGACGAAGCAACACTGAGAAATAAATGCACAGAGTATCGGGAAGGGTTTTTACAACGTTATCCTAATAGCCTGGTGATATATGCCTGTAAAGCCTTCGTGAACCGAGCGCTGGCGCAGATTCTCAACGAAGAGGGATTGGGGCTCGATGTAGTCTCCGGGGGAGAACTTGCCATCGCCAAATCGGTTGGATTCCCCATGGATCGCATCTACTTCAACGGCAATAATAAGTCGCGCCAGGAGCTGAAACTGGCAGTAGGGTGGGGAGTGGGACGTATTGTAGTAGATAATTATTATGAACTTTCCCTTCTAAACGAGGTAGCCGGAGTTGCAGGGGCGAAACAAACAATCCTTCTCCGCCTTTCCCCCGGTGTTGACCCTCACACGCATGCCCATTTAACCACTGGAGTCATCGATAGCAAATTTGGTTTCACTATGGACCATGCTGAGGAGGCTCTCACCGGGGAATGGTTATACCCTTCCCTTAAACTAGTTGGATTCCACTTTCATATTGGCTCTCAGGTCTTTGATTTCTCGCCCTATAAGCAAGCGATAGAGATTGTTCTGAAGTTTGCCGCTGATATACGAAGTAAACACGGTTTTAGCATTGAAGAATTGGGTGCCGGCGGAGGGCTGGCTATCTCCTATTCCGAGGATTCCCCAGCTCCTACCATCAGTGAATTTGCAGAAACAATCACAGCCACGCTTCTTGAAAAGAGCAAAGCGCACGGCATAGAGCCACCGCGACTTATAGTGGAACCGGGAAGGTCTATCATAGGAGAGGCAGGGGTTGCTCTCTATACCGTTGGAGCAATAAAAGAGATACCAGGGGTGCGCAAATATGTCTCCGTGGATGGGGGCATCGCGGATAACATCCGCCCTGCAATGTATGGAGCTAAATACGAGGCGGTCGTAGCCAACAAAATGGTTGATATGGCGGAGAGCTCTGCTGAAAAAGAGCGGGTCAGTATAGCAGGGAAGTACTGCGAATCGGGGGACATCCTGATTAAAGATATCGACCTTCCCAAACTCGAGCCAGGAGACTTCATTGCCGTACCCTGCTGTGGTGCCTACTGCCTTTCAATGGCCTCAAATTACAATGGTTCGCTCAAAGCGGCTATAGTTATGGTCAAGGATGGGAAGGCACACCTAATCCGCCGCCGTGAGAGCTTCGAGGATCTTATGAACTGCGATATGCCTTAATGTCATTAATTACTATTACAGACACCATAATATAGAGCGAAGTAAAGGAGACTGCTGAAATAATATCAATCAACTCCCTAGTCCCCCAAGCTTGGGGGACTTATTAAGCCGGGGGACACCCCCAGACCCCGACAGTAAGTATCCTGCACCTCTTTTTCAGCGGTCAAAAAGGTAAGTAATGTGGCAAGTAATAGGACATGAAACATCTGTAGCGCTATTAGACAACAGTCATAAGAGTGGCAAGCTATCTCATGCCTATGTCTTCGTCGGCCCTCCGCACGTTGGTAAGATGACCCTGGCATTGAATCTGGCTCAGGCATTAAACTGCGATGGAGATAAACAGCCCTGCGGTGATTGTGCATCGTGTCAGCGTGTTGCCGGACTAAAGCATGCCGATGTACAGGTGATCGGTCTCGATGGCAAGTATGAGATAGGCATTGACCATATCAGGGAAATAGGGCGTTCCGCTAACCTGAAGCCCTTTGAGGGGAGGAATCGTGTATTCATTATCGATGGAGCGGAGCACCTCTCATCCGAGGCAGCGAACTGCCTCCTTAAAACACTCGAGGAGCCGCCTCCTAATGTTCACCTAATACTGATAACCACAGATGAACGTCTGCTTATTCCCACAGTACGCTCCCGCTGTCAGAAGCTGGAGCTTAGACCGCTCCCGATTCCTATGATAGAACGGGCTCTTGTCGAGCAGTGGGCGGCAACTCCGGAACAGGCGAGGCTACTGGCAAGGCTCTCCGCAGGTTGCCTTGGTTGGGCAGTGAGTGCGTCACTTGACGAAAGTATCCCCAAGGAGCGCGCGGAGCAGCTCAGCTCCCTGCTACAGATCACTAACCAGGGGCGAGTGGAGCGCTTCGCCTATGCCTCCCGGCTATCAAGCCAGTTCGCTAAAAATCGTGGAGCTGTGCGGGACGTACTATCACTTTGGGTTGAGTGGTGGCGCGACCTTCTTCTAATCAAGGGGGGCTGCAGCGATTTCATTACTAATATAGATCGAGAGTCCACGCTTTATAGCGAGGCGGAAAGTTATCACTTGACTGGAATCAAAGGATTCATTAAAAACCTGCAGCAGACTATGGAAGCACTGGGGCAAAACGCGAATCCCCGTCTAGTGCTGGAGGTACTCATGCTTGATATACCAAAAAGAGAAGGGGGCTTAGTTTCAAAGACATGACTGAAGTAATTGGCGCAAGATTCAAGCGAGCAGGGCGTATATATTACTTCGACTCAGCAGACATTGATATAAACGTAGGCGACTGGGTTGTAGTAGAGACCGAGCGCGGACCGGAATTGGTCAGGGTGGTTATCTCTCCAAATCAGGTTCTCGCCAACGAGATAACCGAGCCTTTAAAGCCGGTGCTCCGTAAAGCTGAGGAGGAGGATTTCAGCAAACGGGTTGAATTCAAAGAGAAGGAGCAAGAGGCACTGGATAAGTGCCAAGAAATAAGCTCCCGACTTAACCTGCCCATGAAGTTCATCTCCGCCGAGTATAACCTCGAAGGCTCCCGCCTCACTATATTCTTCAGCGCTGAAGGCAGGGTAGACTTCCGCGACCTCCTAAGAGAGCTTACCGCCATCTGTAAAACGCGCATTGAACTTCGCCAGGTGGGACCGCGCGATGAATCAAAGCTACTGGGAGGTTACGGCAGATGTGGTCGCCCATTATGCTGCACTACATATCTCTCCGAGTTCAACCCTGTCTCTATTAGAATGGCCAAAGAGCAAGATCTACCACTTAATCCAATGAAGATCTCCGGGGTCTGCGGAAGGCTATTGTGCTGTCTCAGCTACGAATGTGAACAATATCGCGTCATGAAGGAAAAACTGCCCCATATCGGGCAGATAGTGACAACTCCTATGGGTGTTGCGACCATAGTGGGCGGAAACGCGTTGAAAGAGACGGTGGTCGTGGAACTGGAAAGTAAAGCCCGCGTGGAATTCCCTATTGAAGAGGTTGAGAGGGAGGGGCACAGGCCCCCTAAACAAAAAGGGCCTTAGTCCCAATCACTTATCTGCTGCAGCGGTAGAAACTTCTGCCACCCGTTATGCCGCTGAATATATTCGTAGGAGACATAATAGCTGCCTGTATATGGAGCGAAGGGCTGCTGGGCAATCGTCATACCCGCCTCTTGAGGAGTACGTCCCGCCTTTCGATTGTTGCATTTGAGACAAGCGCTCACTACATTCTCCCAGATGTGCCTCCCACCCCTATGGCGGGGGCTCACATGGTCCAAGCTAAGCTCCCTGGTCTCCACACCACAATACTGACAGGTATACTTATCTCGCCGGAATACCTCACGGCGGGTTAATTTCTTCTCCGGGCGAGGTCGTTTCACCATGTAAACGAGGCGGATAACCGAGGGTATAGGGATAGAATTACTTGCGGTGTGGATCATCCCTGAGTCATTCTCCAATGTCTCCGCTTTGCCGGACATAAGTAGAACCACCGCCCGCCGCGCCCGGGATATATTCAGCGGTTCGAAGTTTTGATTTAAAACCAGCACCGGAGAGTTCACCATTTGCGAGTGGGCCCTCTTCGCCCTTTGGTTTTACGCCTTTCCTCCTCCAAAGGGAGAGAGTTAGCCCGGTAATCGGGTGCATCGATTTCGAAAAACGTGCTAATCTGTGGATCCGCTATTCTGGAGATTATCCTGAGTTCCATCTCCTCCAACGGAAAGCAGGTGGTGATTACCATCGGCAATCGATCATTATAACGATGGTTTATAAGTTGATAGAGCTTCTCCTGAGCCCAGTCAGTGCTCGCCTGCTCACCAAAATCGTCGAGGATAAGCAAAGGCACAGTTTTTATTTTCTCAAAGAGCTCATCAGAGGTAACATTACTATCTGGCCTGAAGGTGGAACGCAGGTGGTCAAGGAGATCTGGAACCACTTTAAAAAATACTGGTTTACCCTTCTGCAATTGATAATTACCAATAGCCGCGGCGAGATGTGTCTTACCACATCCGTTGCGCCCCTGAAATACCACCCATCCCTCCGGATCCTCGGCGAAGCGCCGCGCCAGCTTAACGGCATCCTCCAGGACCATCTGTTCCCCCCGCGAAAGATTGGGCCTCTTTTCAAAATTTCCGAAGCTCATCCCGCTCAGGAGCTTCAGACCCAGATCTCCGCTATTGTGCCGCAGCCACAACAGGCGCTCTTCATCCGACTCCCCCTTATTGCACCGACACGGTATTACCCTGGTGAAATCGGGAAGTCCTGATGGGAGGCCGGGATGGACAAAACTGGCCCCTTTACATACGGGACAATCTGTCGCCACCTCCTCAGTCAATTCGCCGTTTGACGAGATGCCCGTACGTTCTCTTGATTGTGTCCCTGTCCGCTTTAGAATGTCTCCCAGACGCTCCATGTTCCCTACCTTCGCTATCCCAGCGCTTTAAAATTGCCTCAATATATTTCCAGCTGCGTTTATTGCGGCTAACGGCCTCCCTAAAGGCATCATCAATCCAGGAGACCGGATATAGCTGCTCCGCCGCTTTCAGCTCCTCAGCAATCATCGGCGCTAGCATGCCAATGTTCTCCTCATATAGAGTGAAGATATTGGGCTGCTCTGCTATTTCCATGTCTTCAGTAAAGGGTTCCTCCTCCGGCAACACCCCTACATCGATCTCCCCCCGCTCGATTCTGTTACGTGCCTCACAATCACTACCCGTGTTCAGGAAGTAGAGTTTATCAGTCCTTCCGTGCCGCTCCAAATTTAAATCAATTATCGTCCCCCGACTTACGGCTCCCTCCAGACCGCTACGAAGTGCCGCCTCAGAACCAAGGCCCATCATGAGAAGACGATCGCCCAGAAGCTCTCCATAGGTGACAAATTTCGGGTAACCCCGCTTCCCGTACAGGACCCAGAAGAGGTGGAGCGTTACCTTGAGTTCAGTAATGTCATCGATGTGGGGAAGCAACTGGCTGAAGAAAATATTTGGCAGCGGGGTTAATCTCATCTTTTGGGGGAAACCAGAAAATGGCTTCATCCCGTCCGCTCCATTTCATAATCGGCGAATTTTACGTGTTTCGACAGGAAACGCAATTTCACCTGACCTTGTGGCCCATTGCGGTGCTTGGCAATCATTATGTCAGCAACACCCCTGGGAAATGGCTCATCGTGATGCTGCTTTTTCCAGTCCTCTTCACTCATATACATATCACTCCGGTGGATGAAAATCACCACATCGGCATCCTGCTCGATGGCACCACTCTCCCTGAGGTCGGATAACAGAGGTTGATGAGAAGCCCTTCCTTCCGGGGCCCTGGAGAGCTGAGAGACAGCAATTAGCGGTACATTCAGTTCGCGAGCTACCTCCTTTAATGAGCGGGAAATCTCAGTGACCTCCTGCACCCGTCCCTCCCTACCATCGCTCCTCATGAGCTGCATATAATCAACGATGATAAGGTCTACACGCCGCTCGTTGTGAAGCCGCCGCGCTTTGGATTTCATCTCCACTACCCTCAAGATGGGTGAGTCATCGATGAAGATGGCTGCTTCCGAGAGCACGCCTGTGGCCTCCATGAGCCTTCTTTCCTCCGCCTCTGTCTGATGTCCAAGACGTAACTGCTTGGAATCGACTCCTGCCTCGCTGGAGAGTAGCCGTTGCACCAGTTGGTCCCTCGCCATCTCGACGCTGAATATTGCGACATGGGCATTTTGGTCAACTGCAGCATTCCTCGCAATACACAGAGCGAGGCTGGTCTTGCCCATGCTCGGCCTGGCTGCAAGTACTATCATATCAGAGCGACGGAGCCCACCGATAATTTCATCCAAAGCTGTAAATCCGGTGCGTACTATCTCTCCCTCAAATGGATGAATCTCAGTTTCCTCGAAGTATTTATGGAGGAGCTCACGAATATGGACGAATTCCCCCGGTCTATGACCGTGGCGCAAGCCGAATAACTTTTCTTCCGCTTTACTGAGGGCAGCATCGATATCCGGACCCGCCTCGTACCCAATGGCTTCAATCTGACCTGCTGCCTTTATGAGGTGACGCATCATAGACATGCGGTGCACAATCTGGCCATAGTGCTCAACATGCACTGAGGTAGCTACATTGGAGACGAGATGGCTCAGGTAGGCAGCCCCACCAATCGCCTCCAGCTTCTCTTGTCGCCCCAGCTCGTGAGCGACGGTAAGCTGATCAATAGGCTCATTTCTCTCGTAAAGACCAAAGCATGCCGCGTACACCCACTGATTCTTCTCCCGGAAAAAATCCTCGGGTTTGAGAAATGTAGCTATCTTAAACATAGCATCGCCATCTATGAGGAGAGAGCCAGCTACTGCCTCTTCAGCCTCGATATCGTGGGGTGGCAACTTTTCGGTGGACATGGATAACCCTTTTACTGCGACTCCTCTTCAGGCGCTTCTATCTCAGTTTCCTTTTCTTTTTCTTCAGTTACTACTTGTTCTTCAGCTACCACTTGTACTGCGGTTACTGCTTGTTCTTCAGTTATTGCCTGTTCTTCAGCTACTACTTGTTCTTCAGTTATTGCCTGTTCTTCAGTTATTGCCTGTTCTTCAGTTACTGCCTGTTCTTCAGTTTCAGTTATTGCTTGCGGCGTTTCCTCCGCCACATCCTCTGCCTTTTCCTCCTTCTTTGGTTTCGCCTTTGCCTTAGGCTTGGGCTTTACCTCTACCTCCTCCCCCTTAACAATGACCTTCAGCCGAGGCGTTTGCTCCTTTGATAGCCTTAGCACAACATCATATTCTCCTAACTTGTGAATCGGCTCATCAAGCTCGATTTTCCGCTTATCCATATCCTGTCCCGTAATCCGCTGGACCTCCTCAGCAATATCAGCGTTAGTAATGGCCCCGTATAAGCGATCCTGAGCCCCTGCCTTAGCCTTAATCGTAACTTCCAACCCCTCAAAGGTCTCAGCATAAACCGCCATTTCGGCATCAGCCAATAACTGGCGGCGCTCCTCCGCGCGCCTCATATCCTCAGCCCGCTTCATTAAATCAGGAGTTGCACGCTCGGCAAGCCCTTTAGGAAGAAGAAAATTTCTTGCGTAGCCTTGCGCCACCTCCTTCACCTCTCCCACAGTCCCCAGTCCAGCAACGTTCTGAAGTAAAACTACTTTCATCTTTCCACCTCGTTTGCCATTATAATCTACACTGCTAAAAATAAAAAGGGAAGTGTTTCAGATATTTTATGAGATTGCTGAAATAGTCTTGATCAACCCCCTAACCCACCAATATTGGGGGGCTTTTGTAGCTGGGGGACACCCCCAGACCCCCGACAGGAAGTATCCTGCACCTCTTTTTCAGCGGTCTCTTATATAGTCAGAGTGGGAAAAGAAAAACCGCACCAAAATGATCTCTGGTGCGGGGTATAAATACATCCTAAGACACCGTTAACAGTTGTACTATTAGCCGGCAAGTAACTCAGTGACTACATCATTGGCTTCGCGCCCATCCGCCCTTCCTTTGAGTTGGGGCATTAGCTGGGACATAACCTTGCCCTTATCGCCGGGCCCTGTAGCCCCTACTTGCTCGATCACCTGGCGAACTATCGCCACAACCTCTTCACGGCTCAACTGCTTCGGCAGATATTCCAATAGAGTGGCCAGTTCCGCCTCTTCTTTCGCTACGAGGTCCTGTCGATTCCCCTTGGTAAATTCAGTAATACTCTCGCGATGCTGCTTCACCTCCCTGGTGATAACATCTATAACACCAGCATCACCTATTGGAGCGCCCTGGGCAATCTCAGCGTTCTTCACCCCCGCTTTAACCAAACGAAGCACTGTGACCCGCGTTTTGTCACCACTCTTTTGCGCCTGTCTCAGGTCATCTGCCACTTTATCCTGTAGCATCATTGCCTTTCTATCACAGAACGCTTTTTATCTGTCGTTACGCGTCATTCGCCCTTTTGAGCTTCGGGTGCTCTTGCGACGCTTCGCCGCCTCTTTCCGCTTGCGCGTGGTACAGGGTTTCTCATAATATTCTCTTCTCCGATATTCAGAGAGTATACCAGACTGCTGTACCTTCCTGTTGAACCTCTTGAGTAGACTATCGAAGTGTTCACTCTCTTCAAGTCTTACCTCAGCCACATGATCGCCCCCTTTCCCCTGTTCAAAATAGTTATTATTTACATAATTATTCTAGTCATTTATACAAAAATGTCAATAAAAAAGGCTCTCCGGCAGTGGCATATTTTCCGCGGCCGCGTACACGA
>JAAXQM010000156.1 GCA_012974295.1 Dehalococcoidales bacterium | reverse complement strand
AGCAGCGAAGAAAGGGCAGGCCAAGAAATAGAGGAGTATTTCCGGAGACTTCGAGATATTAATAACCCAGCAGGGTTCTTCGGGGGTGCATTCTATTGACAGAGTTTCACATTCGCAGTTAGCAACCATCTGAGAATGCTGAAATAGTCTTGGTCAACCCCCTATATCCCCCAGTCTTGGGGGACTTTTTAAAGCTGGGGGGACACCCCCAGACCCCCGGCAGGAAGTATCCTGCACCTCTTTGTCAGCAGTATCTCCATCTGAAAAGGTATTTCAAAAACCTTCAAGACATAAAATGCCCCCTTATATCCTGATAGGGAATAAGGGGGCATTGATCTCTGTCATTTAGTGTGTTTGATGGTGTCGCAGCACGATGGGCGCTACGTTGACGGCGGATTCTGTTGCGTGGTGTATTCCCACTCCATAGCCGGCAGCGTCAACCCCGACATAGAATAGACCCTGTATTGGGGCAGTGGGCGATGGTTTACGGTGACCGCATTGGCCCACTATCTGACCCAGACCGATACACTCGCCACCCTGTCCGGGGACAACACTGTCCCGGGTTACACGGCTAACATCGGCTGTGGTATAGTCCTCGCGGCGTATCGTGTGTTTACGGAGCTCCGGATTGAACTTGGTTACCTGCTCATCCAGAGCGTCCAGCCACCCCTTCATGTTTTTCATTTTGGGGTCGGATACGCACAGGGTTGCAGTGAGAATAACCTGCTTGCCCTTAGGTGCGAGTTTGGGGTCGAAGCCCTGGGGGTTGAATACAATGATCAGCATATCCTTGGGTATCTCACCCGCCTTAGCTTTCATGTAGCGTTCCATGTTCCACCAGCTGTTGTCAGAGTAGATGATATAGGCGCTGTCTTCAAACACCACCTTGTCAAGGAAGTAACGGCTACCCATAAGCCCCAGGGAAGGGACCAGATCCCTTATGTGGTTGGCGTAGCTCTTATCGAAGTGTTCCGCTCCTACCAGCTTGAGTACCGTGGGCTGGATACCGGCGTTGCTTACCACGATCGGTGCTTTGAATGTACCTTTATCGGTGTACACTCCCTGAACCTGACCGTTTTCGACTATGATTCGCTCCACCCTGGTGCGCAGGCGCAGTTCACCGCCGTCGCGTTTAAAAGCTTTCATGAAGGTTTCAAAGAGCTGAGCCTGACCTCCGACAAAATAGGCCGATCCCAGCTTGGTGGTGAAGTCGTTCATCGTCTTTGCCATCTCCGAGGCAGCTACTAAGTCGATAGGCTCCACGAAGAGGATATTGACCATCACCGCCAGGTAACTGTACACGGACTGGGATACATTGTAACGGCATAGATAATCGTGGAAGTTGACATCATCCAGCGCATTCATTTCCGCCGGCGTGAGGGCAGCCATATCGCCGAAGAGGCGGTTGACTTCATCAATCTCTTCCTTGGTCAGCCTTTCGGGAATCATAAAAGGGGGCACCAGTATGAAACTCTCATATTTCTTTGATTTAGGGGGTTTATACAAGAAACCGCCACCCTTACCGGCGGGTACCTGGTCCGACATTTTAATGTCCACACCTAATTCCGTTGCGACTTCCTGGAACTTGGTGTTGAGCATTGGCGTTGCCAGTACTGGCCATAGCTCATAGGTATAGCCGTCTTTGGACATATTCAGCGATTTGCCGCCTACTCTGTCGTTCTTATCCAGCAGTAGTGTCTTCATGCCCCACTTTTGCAGAAGGGCAGCGCTGGCGCAGCCTCCGGGCCCGGCTCCTACCACTATGACATCATATTTTGGAACTGCCATAAAAAACCTCCTCAGTATTTATTTAGAGAGACTGTTGGAATAGTCGCAATGAACCCCTCGTCCCCCAGATTGGGGGACTTTTTAAGCTGGGGGGACACGCCCAGATCCCCGGCAGGAAGTATCCTGCACCTCTTTTTAGCGGTCTCCAGGGTATTTGTCTTTACAGTGGCATCCCTTTGGCGCGGGCGGCGGCCACGTGTTCGGGCACCGGCCACCATTTATCGATCCCGCAGTCCTCGGCTACCTTATCTGCAACGCAGACACCAGGCCCGAAGGTGACCAGGCCGCCTGGGTAACTGGATGCTCCTCCTAGATAGAGGTTCTTTACCGGCGACGTATTACCCGAGCACTCATCATTGGGTCTCAGGTAACCCATCTGCAAGACAGTGTAGGCACCCTGCTTATATGACCCATGAACCATATTGGCAAACTTGTTCTCGATATCGGCAGGGGTGGTCATGTTCCACCACATAATCTTGTCCCGCGTCATATTCGGGGCATATTTCTGCAGCACCGCAACCTGCTTCTCGGCGCACTCCTCTTTAAACTTCATGCTTAGCCACTTGTTCTTATTCCCATCGAGATTGTACGGGGCCATCTGCGAGATGAGACCCGAGCACCTCCCCGGTGGCGCCTGATAGGGATCGTGAATGCTGGGGAAGCAGCAGTTAAATGCAGGGGTGTCCGACAGTTTATCCTCGCGTATCTCGTCCCAGTGCTTTTTCAGCTGCTCAGTGCTTTCGAATCCCAGAACGTAGACGAAGGCCTTGTTCAGATCCGGGTTGTTTGCTGCCGCGGCGAACTGCGGTGGCTCCTCGAGAGCCAGGTGCAGATGGTTAAGGCTCCAGTGCTCCCACTCCCACTGAGAAACTTTTTCCACGAAGAGTGGCTCCAAGTTGTCTTCGCCGACAAGCTTAAGGAATGTCTGGTGTGGGTCGATGGTGCTGATTATAGCTTTGCTGGCCATGTACTTTGTGCCGTCCTCCATCTCAACACCCTTGGCCGTATCGCCCTCCATGATAATCCGCTTGATCTGGGCATTGGTGAGGATCTCACCACCATACTCCAGCATGAACTTTGTAAGAGCGTTGGACAGGCGGTGGGAGCCTCCCTGGCACAGCCTGTAATTGGTGGCGCGGTTGATGAGCATGGGTACCATGAAGCTTGCCCCGGAGGCGTCATAATCGATGCCCCAGTGGCAGCCGACATAGAGCATCAGCGTTTTAACGATGTCGTTCTCGAAATGTTCATCGATGATCTCCTCGGGGGTCATCTCGACGTATTTATTGATATCCTGGCCCACCTGGCCGCTCTCTTCCAGCTGTATGGTTTGCTCCAGCGGTGCCATCGGTGGACAATAAGTAGCAGGGCCGATGAAATCATTAGTAATGTTGTAGAACCGCTGGCTCATATCGCGGTAAGAGTCAGCATCCTTTTGCGAGAACTGAGCAATCGACTGGCAGGTCTTCTCTACGTCCGTGTACAGACATAGGCTCCTGCCGTCCGATAACGGTAGGGCGAACTGCAGTTCGGGTCGGATGAACTGGAGGCCGTACCGTGACTCTACCTCGAAGTCCTTAAGGGGCGGGGCATAATCCGCCATCAGGTGATAGATGGCGTGGGTGTTGTGGAAGTAGTCCGGCAGCGTTATCTCCTCCGTTGCCAGCCCGCCACCAACCTCAATCCTCTTCTCCAGCAGTAAGACCTTCTGTCCTGCCTTGCTCAGGTAAGAAGCAGCCGTTAGGCCGTTGGGGCCAGCCCCAATAATTATGACGTCGTAATTCTCCTGCATTTTCCCTCCTTGTCCTTTATCGTTTTAACGATTACTTTTCAGATACTTATCTACGATTGCTGGTTATTTGCTGTAATCAATTACAGTGAGACGGCTGAAATAAACTAAATCAACCCCCTAATCCCCCAATCTTGGGGGAGTTTTGAAGCTGGGGGACACCCCCAGACCCCCGGCAGGAAGTATCCTGCACCTATTTTCAGCGGTCTCATACTGACAAACATAGCATATTATTCATTAGTCATTAGGCTACATCAACTCTATCTCATGGCAATCGGGATCGACGATGAGAGTCGGCTCGGTTAGTTGTTGGACCTCCTCAGGGGTCCAACCCGGTGCAACTTCCTTGAGTACCATCCCTTTATCGGTCACCTCGATTACCGCAATGTCTGAAATGATTAAATTAACACATCCCATTGCCGTTATAGGATAGGTGCATTTTTTTAATATCCGTGGCTCACCTGTTTTGGTGACGTGGTTCATCAAAATTATTTTTCTTTTAGCCCCATAGGCCAGGTCCATAGCGCCACCGATTACTCCAATTTTCCTCTCCGGAACCATATAATTGGCCAGATCGCCCTTCTCTGAAACCTGGAATCCTCCCATGACACTGATGTCCAAATGCCCCCCGCGGATCATGGTAAAGGACTCGGCATGGCCAAAGCAGCTCATGCCCGGTCTGGGATGCACTGTCTGCCCGCTGGCATTGAGCAGGTCGGGATCTCCTTCTCCAGGGGCAGTTACCTCACCGAAGCCCAGTATGCCATTCTCGGATTGGAACAACACCTCCCTGCCGGCAGGGAGGCAGTTTGCACATAATACAGGTATCCCGATACCCAGGTTTACGCTGTTGCCATCCTGGAACTCCTTCGCTGCTCGAAGAGCTATAGTCTGTCGGTCCAATTTGAATTTCTCTTCCATGGTTGTTCCTTATGCGCCCCCCCGCTTTATAAACTTATCATGTGATGCCTGAGCCTCCTCATCGATATCATCCTCTTCACCGCCGTATTCCTTGGGGCGAACTACTACCCTGTCAACATATACGCATGGGGTGACGATTTCCTCGGGGTCAAGGTCGCCTAGCTCTACTATCTCATCAACCTCGGCTATGGTTACCTTGGCGGCGCCGGCCATGGTTTCATTGAATGTCCTCGAGCTTCCGCGGTACACCAGATTACCCCAGCGGTCGGCCTTGTGTGCCTTTATCAGGGCGAAATCGGCCTTGATGGGGAGCTCCAGCATGTACTTCTTGCCATCGATAATCTTGGTCTCCTTCCCCTCCTCTACCACCGTGCCAACGCCCACCGGGGTATACACGCCGCCCAACCCGGCTTTAGC
>JAAXQM010000253.1 GCA_012974295.1 Dehalococcoidales bacterium | reverse complement strand
TCCACCAGGACCACTACCAGCGATAACGACATCTGCTTCTAGTTTCTTGATATTCCCAGCCACGATGATCACTCCTTATGACATCGGTATGCCCAGCATTAAAGCGGTGTCTTATATAAATAACCTGCTCTTGACATCCTATACCACAGCCTTGCTACTGAGCTCTTCTGTCTTGGGACGTCTTACGAACCGTATTGATTTGGTGGTACAAGAGGGAAAACATACTCCACACCCGAGGCATTTATTTATGTCTACTAAGGCATGCGCATTAATCTCGATCGCTCCGAAAGGGCAGCGGTCGGCGCATGTGTTGCACGAGTTACATGTTGAGTCATCAACCTGAGCTACAAATGCAGATGGTTCCAGCACCTTGGCTCCCGGCTCTCTATCGCCTATCTGCAGCACGCAGCAATCGGAGCAGCAGTTGCAGATGAAATCATTGGGATCGTATGTATGTACCAGGCCATCCTCATTACACTTTCGCAGGATTTCTAGCACCTCGTCATAGGTGATCTCACGGCATATGCCGTGCTCGACACCCCAACGTGCTATATCACTCATGAAGAGGCATGTTTCTAAAAGATGTTCACAGTGGTTACCGGGGTCAGCAATCCAGTGTGGGAGGCGACATGAGCATGTAGACACGCCCCAGTAGCCAGCCTCCTTAATCTTCTCGGCAACGTTTTCATTAGGGTCGGCGTCGTCAGGGAGGGCAGATGGGGTAGTCCATACTTGAGCTACAGAAAAAGGCATTTCCCCCAGGATGTTTTTGGCAAAATCGAGCTGGAATGCATAAAGTGCTTTTAATAGCTGAATTGAGTGTGGAAATCTTACATTGCCCCAGCCACCCGTCTCAAGAAGTCCGGGTCCAGCCACCCCTATGGTTTTGTAAGTTGGATCTTCTGTTCCAGGGCTTATCCACATCGTACCTTTGTCCGCCATGGTGTTCAGCATCTTTTTCAGTTTATTCTTTTCAATACCAGATCTCTCATGAATCTGGTCAAGCTTTCCTCCCCTAAGACCTACTTTGACCGCTAACTCTGCCTCCTCAGGTGTAAATTGAAAGCGCAAGACTTTTATTAGTGAGTCAGCCACCTTTGATGTTGTAAATGGCTTTCCTTCGTACATCTCTAGTATGGCTTCATAAGCGTCATTATTTTTCATTACTCTAGCTCCCTGGCCTCATCTACTAGTAAAGGCCTAGCTTTGTTAACGTCTCTGCAACGGCTACAACGCTCGGTGCAATATCAGGAAGATCAAAAATGGGCCTGCCACTCGCATCATAGTCTGTAATATTCTGGTCCTCTGGAATACGGCCAAAGATATCAAGTCTCCATTTATCGGCACTTTCCATTATCAGCTTATCGTCTCCTTTAAATCTGTTGATGACCAGACCCATCTCAGCAGGCCTGATGGACTCATCTCTTTGTATAACTCCCAGTATTGAATCGGCTACTCGAGCTCCCCTGGTTGTGGGTTCGGTTACTATTAGTAATACATCAATACCTTTTACTACCCTTCTATTCACCTGCTCCGGTCCTGCTTCGCAATCGATAAGGGTTATATCAAATTGCTGTGACAGGTTTTCTATTCCATATCTCAGGAGATCGTTAACTGAGCAATAGCACCCCGGCCCTTCAGGCCGGCCCATGACCAGCAGGTGAAAACCGTTCCCTGTCTCCAGCGATTCCTCCATTACAATTCGAATGTTTTTATCTTTAATTTCAGCCCTTGCTTCTGGATCTTCGATTATCTGCTGCCTAATCTCGGCTACGGTACGCTTTGTCTCTATACCCAGTGCATAAGGTAAGTTAACAGCAGAATCGGCGTCTATGGCCAGAAGCTTAATGTCCTTTTTATTAGCAAGGAGTTTGGTCATAACAGTAGTAAGCATTGTTTTGCCACTGCCACCCTTACCTGTTATAGCGATCTTCTTACTCATATTGGTTTTGTATAACCTTTCTGCCTTTGTATATAATAGGTATTAGGCTTTTCCTACTTGTGTAACTAAGAGGTTATTTCTGTTTTTCCCAATCATCCTTTAAAATGTACATTGAAGAAATTGTCGAATTGAGCCTTGAGCGTGTCTGTAGACGCAACCCTGGGGTCGAAGAGATCCATTTCAAGTACTAACGTTGGAATCCCGAGTTCATCGTGCAGCTTATCCTTTATTAGCTTGATTACAGCCCAGTTTGATTTACAGGCGACATGGCCGGCGAAAACAGCAGCATCTGCCTTGTAACGCTTTATCAGATCCATAGAAGCGTCTAACCAATTCTCCCATGGGCCTCCGCATTCCCTGGTCATTGGCAATAGTGTTACTTTCTCTGCTAAACCCATTAATATACTGTCCAGATTAGATAAATCCTCGACTGGCTGCATAGTGAAGTTGTTATTCATATTGGCAACGGACACTGCCCCATATTCCTTTTCTAGCCACATAAGTAGTGTCATATCAAAGGTAGGGGCACCGTATATCCAAACCAGTCGATGTTTCTCCCTTTCTTTGGGTAGATGTCCTTCCCCTCTTGATACTTTATCTTTTGAAAGTGCGTATCTTCTTTCAAAGTAGTCGACCAGTTGAGGAGTCCCCGCCAATGTCAAGACTAAACCGTATTCCGAGATCGCTTCCAGGCTGGAATAAGGGCAGGGAACGGCCTGCCTTAATACCTCGTGTTTGAGGATTAATTCGTGAGCTTGATTCGAATACTGCATTACCTGCTTCAGTTTATCTAAATCCAGTCGCTTCCCCGTAATCTCCTCCAATAGGGATACCAGTTTCCGTAGTTCGCTGGCTACATAGGGAGCGCTACGCTCTGTTTTAAAATAGAGCATGTCGATGCAGAAATAAGGGATGTTGTAGTATTCCGCGATAACCGGATACGTTGCAAGGTTGGAATCGCAGGGATGCGCTGGCTGTACGAGGATATCGGGGAGTGGTACATCTCCGGCCAGAGCGGCTCCAATCAGGGTCTTATTGTTCGCACATATATAATCAGGAACACGTTCTTCAGCTAGGTCAATATATTTTACTGCGCTCCCGATGGATGCGAGTGAGCCAGTTAAAGCATCCATAACGACAGGCATTATATCCATTGCATAAAACAGCTCCGGCGGGACACCAAAATTGATCCATGCAACAGGCTTACCTGTGTCCTTTGCTTTGTATGCTTCCTCGTAGTAATCCACGAGCAATGCATATATCCACGCCCACTCCGGGTGCTTCTCCCCGAACCTTTCCACAATCATATCGGTGGCGAAACTGAGGTAATCTAATACCTCCTTTAGCACGTTCTTCTTCTCTTCAGTGACCATTATCTCTCAATCCTTTCCAGGAATGCCTGAACCCTGGTTCTGAGCTGTCCCACAGCACCCAGAGAGTATTCCCTATCAATACTTAGCATGGGGATGCTTGATTCCTTCATTTCCTTCTCCACATGAAGAAGCTGCCCACCCCAAAGATCGCAGTACCTGATTCTCTGGAAAACGACGCCGTCGACGTTAAAATCATTAACCATCTGCCTTATATAATCAGACCTTTCACCGGCATTGTCTACCATTCTGGGGCAAGATGGGCGATTGAGATAGGCCTTTGCCAGGCTGAGCAATGGATCATCACCGATTTCAACGGGTTCACAGAAATATCTGCTTCCGAAGCACAGGCTATCGGTCACTATTAAGCCACCTAAATCTTCCATTACTTGAAGATAGGCGGGATTATCACATCCCCCGCTTCCGGCTATCATCAATCTGGCCCTGTAATCAGAAATTCCTTCTCTCTCTCCTAGCTCTGCCAGTAGCTGCCTCAACAACTCATTATATTTATTCTTGGGTAACGAGAACCCAGCTACGATAACACTAAGTGCTTCGGCTCCTGTCAGCGGCGGGTTCTTGCCTTTGCGGAGATCGTACAATTGCCTTAATAGACTCCTCGTTTCGTTGTAAACATCGATGGCATTTCTTAAACTTGCATCGGTGATTTCCACTCCAAAGGTCTTCTCTACACTTTCCTTAAATCTATCCAGTTCATCTCTGAACCAGGCAATTAAATCATCGTCAACCTTATGGGGGACACTTATAAGATATAGGAGGGGGAAATCTGTCGGTCTGATTTCTCTTAATATATCGTATAGGCGACGGACATGGTCACAGCTGTTGGTGAAAACGAGACCGTCGAGAAATTTATACTTGTCCTCCAGTGTAAACTCCAAGCAAGAGCGGATGAAGGTACAGTTCAGGTGGCTCAGGTATACATCAGCGGACGTGGTCTCTACACAGTTGGGCGCTCTTAACCGCACAGGAAGTATATTGGCTGCATAGAGTATCTCCTCAGGAACATACGTGCACATGAAGCCAACCACCTTCTTGCCTTGCTGTTTCCATTCTTCTACAGCGGGATTGACAAGGTTGCTAGCTATATTGGTTAATTCATCTAATGCTCTCATTATACAGCGGACCTCCTTCTAGGTACTTACTTGTTAATTTAGTGCCGTTGTGTTACTATGCTAGTATAAAATAGTTAGCATGCTAATTATTATACGGTATTTGCAATTTGTCAAGCACCCATTAAGTTCAGGAGACAAAAGATATTATCAATTATGAAACAGAAGAGCAAGCCGTAACAATGGCCTAGGTTAATAGTATATTTAGGTATAGAATTCAGTAGCCAGAGGCGAATGTGACTGAAGTTTTAAATAGAAATGAAAACCCAGCCTATCGGAAATATGTTCCTTTCCTTGACAGTAGCTATAATCTCTACACGCTCATCTACTTAACGCAAATCGCGTTGTTCCGGACGAGGTATAACGAGGTAAAGGAGCTTGGGGTCACCAGCATGGAAGCCGCTCTACTACTAGTAGTAGATGGATTGGGTGAGTCAGCAACCCCTGCTGAGATATCGCGATGGATGATGCGGAAACGCCCTACTGTGTCAGGGCTCCTAGATCGCATGGAAAGAAACGG
>JAAXQM010000138.1 GCA_012974295.1 Dehalococcoidales bacterium | reverse complement strand
GTTCTTTACATGTGTCATCCAGCGGTACACCCGACCCAGAGCCTCTGGGATAGCGAAGCGCGAACGGGCGTTTCGCCTTTACTGCGGTATTAATGAAGTGCTGAAGTTCGTTTTCATCCTTGGGAGATGCGAGCACCAGATTGGGGATAAAGCTAAGATAGGAGAGATCGAATGTGCCCTGGTGGGTCTTACCATCATCGCCTACTATACCTCCACGATCGATGGCAAATATCACCGGCAGATTCTGTATACAAACATCATGAATTATCTGGTCCAGGGCGCGCTGGAGGAAAGTAGAGTATACTGCGACGATTGGGATAAAGCCGCGGGTAGCTAGCCCCGCGGCGAATGTTACTGCATGTTGTTCACAAATACCAACGTCGAAAATTTGTTTTGGGAGTTCTTTTATGAGAGGACTAAGCCCCGTACCTTCAGGCATCGCTGCCGTGATAGCGATTATCTTAGGATTCTCCCTGGCGAGACGAAGGACGGTTTGGCCAAAAACGTCGCTATATGAAGGGCCGTTCACCTTATTACCGTTATTTGGAGACACACCATGAAAACCAACAGCATCATTCTCAGCAGGGAGATAACCTTTACCTTTTGTTGTGACTACGTGAACTAGAATAGGTTTTTTAACATATTGCTTGGCATGATTTAGAGTCGCTTCAAGCTCATTGAGATCATGCCCGTCAATAGGCCCAATGTAAGTAAAGCCAAGCTCCTCCCAGAACATAGATGGAATGATTAGACCTTTAACACCTTTCTTTACTCTTCCTCCCACCAACCGAAGTGAATTTGTTCGGGGCAATCTAGTTGCTACATGCGATGCCTCTGACTTAGCTCGATAGTAGCGGTGGTCGAGCCTTAACCGAGAGAATAGCTTGGACAAAGCGCCAACACTGGGGGAAATCGCCATCCCGTTGTCATTGAGCACCACGATGATCCTGGTACCCAGGTGCCCAGCCTGATTTAGGGCTTCAAACGCCATCCCCCCTGTCAGCGAGCCATCGCCGACTACTGCAATGACGTTATAACTTTCCCCCGCAAGGTCACGGGCAACCGCTATACCCAAGGCTGCCGAGATCGCAGTTGATGCATGCCCGGCACCGAAAGGATCATGAGGGCTTTCCTCTCTGTCGGTAAATCCACTGAGCCCGCCATACTGGCGAATAGTAGAAAAGGCCTCTCTGCGCCCGGTGAGAAGTTTGTGAGCATAGCTCTGATGACCTACATCCCACACGATCTTATCAAGGGGGCTTTCGAAAATGCGATGTAGTGCTATGGTGAGCTCTACCACACCCAGGCTGGAGGCTAGATGCCCGCCGTTGGCATCTATTGTAGTAACAATCCTTTGCCGTATTTCATCGGCAAGCTGTTCTAACTGACTAAGAGTAAGCCCCCTTAAATCAGCAGGTTCATTGATGCTATCCAGAATCACAGTATTACTCTCTGTTACTCTCATTGAAATAAAGCTGCATTAGCACTGAAGGCCGAGACCTCTCAGGGAAACCTTATCTCCTCTAGTGTTCGTATCTTCTCCAGGCGCTGGGCATGCCTGCCCCCTTCAAACTCAGCGGCGAGATATACTTTAACGATCTCTTTAGCCAGTCCCTCACCTACTACCCACTCTCCAAGGCAGAGGACATTTGCATCGTTATGTGCTCTGCCGCGCTGGGCACTGAAGGTATCGTGACAGAGGGCAGCACGGACTCCTGGAATCTTATTAGCCACAATGCTCATACCTGTACCAGTACTGCACACCAGGATTCCATGGTCCATGCGCCCCTGGGCAATTGCCTGGGCTACATTGCCCCCTATATCGGGATAGTCCACCGAACAAGTATCGTAGCAGCCAAAATCCTCGTACTCATGCCCTAACCCCGAAAGGAGTTCCATAATTTGTTTCTTTAAATTCAGCCCGCGATGATCGCAGCCAATAGCAATCCGCATTAGCCTTTCCTAATCAAAGCTCCGCATGCCCTCTCGATATCCTCACCGCTTATTGCTCCTTCCCTGAGAATCATAGGGGACTCACCGGTGAGGTCTATTACTGTAGAAGCGATGCCTCCCGGGCACACACCATCGATGATGAGATCCACCCTATTTTCCATCTGATTATGAACCTCCTCGGCCGTCAATGGGCTAGGGCTACCGGTAAGATTGGCACTTGTGCCGGTGATTGGGACGCCCAGTCCCTCGATTAGGACTATAGGAGTAGGATGAGACGGTACCCTGACTGCAATTTTATTGCTCTTCCCTGTAATCAGAGTTGATACCGAAGAAGACTTATATAAAACCATAGTTAAACCTCCAGGGAGGAAACACTCTGCCAACTGCCATGCGATCTCAGGCACATCCCTTGCCACAGAGGTAATTTGGGAGATATCGGCAAGGAGCAGGGGAAGGGCGAGGTGGTGAGGTCTGCACTTAGCCTGATAAATCCTCAGGACAGCACTATCGTTAAAGGCATTGGCGCCCAGCCCATAGACGGTATCCGTTGGAAATGCGACTACCCCCCCCTTCTTCAGGATGTCAATCGCCTGAAGAATCTGCCCGTCCATCTTGACGCCAGTATATCACAGTGTTAAGCTTTGGTCGAGGATTTAGCAGTCTATGGAGGGGAAAGAGGATAGCTTTCGCGTAACAACCAGCGATGACCTGGAGGTCTCCACATACCTGGAGATCGCCAAACAAAAGGCTGGCGAGCAACCCATCGTAGAGAAATCGCCGGAGTTGGAACGCGAGGCGGTGGTGGTGATAGACTTCGGATCGCAATACAGCATGCTTATCACCCGCAGGGTACGGGAATGCAATGTCTACAGCGAGGTATTGCCCTACGACACCCCCTGGCAAAGGATATCCTCCATTAAACCCAAGGGATTCATCTTCTCAGGTGGCCCAGCCAGCGTCTACGACGCTGGTGCACCGCTTGCCTCTGCCAGTATTTACGAGAGCCATCTCCCTATACTGGGCATTTGCTATGGTATGCAGGTGCTCACCCATCAGTTTGGCGGTAGGGTGGCTATAGGGACTAAGCATGAATACGGTCATGCTATCCTCCATCAGAGTGCTGAAGGGTCACCAATTTTCGCTGACTTGCCACTGTCCTTCACTGTCTGGATGAGCCATGGCGATGAGATCATAGAGATGCCCCCTGGTTTCACTACTATGGGTTACACAGAAAATTCCACTATCGCCGCCATGGGTAATGATCATGGGATAATTGGAATACAGTTTCACCCGGAGGTAGCTCATACACCTCAGGGGAAGGAGATACTGAAAAACTTCTTATACCGAATATGTGATTGCACTGGCAACTGGACCCCGGGTAACTTTATCACAGAGAGCGTAGCTAAGATTAAAGAGCAGGTAGGGGATGGCAGGGTTATCTGTGCCCTCTCCGGCGGTGTCGACTCCGCAGTAACGGCAGCGCTGATTCACCGTGCTATCGGCGATCAGCTAACCTGCATCTTTGTTAATAACGGCCTCCTGCGCAAGGAGGAGGCGGAGCGTACAATCAATACCTTCCAGCGTAACCTGAAGATGAATATCATCCACATTGATGCCACCGACAGGTTTCTCCAACGACTTATGGGAGTGACCGATCCTGAAATGAAACGCCGCCTCATAGGGGAGGAATTCATCCGAGTATTCGAGGAAGAGGCTGCCAAGCTGGGAAGGGTAGATTTCTTGGCTCAGGGAACCCTTTACCCCGATGTTATCGAGAGCGTTACTCCGGAAAACAGGGCAGCGGCCAAGATAAAGACCCATCATAATGTGGGTGGTCTGCCAACAAAGATGACCTTTTCCCTCATCGAGCCGCTTCGCTACCTGTTTAAGGATGAGGTGAGAAATGTGGGACTTGCCCTGGGCATGCCTGAGGAGATGGTGTGGCGTCAGCCCTTCCCCGGACCGGGGTTGGCGATCAGAATTATCGGTGAGGTGACCAGGGATAAGCTGGAGATATTGCGGGCTGCCGACTGGATCGTGATGGACGAGATCAAGAATGCAAACCTGTACGCAGAGCTGTGGCAGAGCTTTGCTATCTTGACCGATACTAGGAGTGTTGGCGTGATGGGTGACCATCGTACTTATGGCTATCTAATTGCGATACGCGCTGTAACCTCGGAGGATGCAATGACCGCCGACTGGGCCCGCCTCCCGTATGATCTACTGGCTCGCATATCAAATCGCATCGTCAATGAGGTCCGCGATGTGAACCGGGTGGTTTATGACATCTCCTCAAAGCCACCGTCAACTATAGAATGGGAATGAGAAAAGGAGGTACAAATGACTAACGATTCCGACTATGATGATGATGGGTCCCTGGAGATAGAGCTGGATCTGGAGATGTTGCGAGAAGACCTGATTGGGGAGCTTCAAGCTATTAACCAGTATCAGGAACACATTGACACCCTGGAGGACGAAGAGGCGATAGAAGTCCTGGAGCATATTCGTGACGATGAAAAGGAGCATGTAGTTAAGCTTACCAAGCTTATTAGGAAGCTCGATCCATTGCAGGCCGAGATGTTTAAAAAAGAAGGGTTATAATTCACAGTAACGGTAGTGAGTTAATCGCTGTCTTTATAAGCGCATCATGGCATGTAATTTTTAGAAGACCATTGAAAAAGAGGTACAGGGTACTTCATGCAGGGGGTCTGGGGGTGTCCCCCAGCTCTAATAAATCCCCCAAGATTGGGGGCTTATGGGGTTGATTGAGACTATTTTAGCAGTCTCTTTGGGTTTTATTTACCGTGTAAAGCGAGGAAGTTACCACCGGAGAATGAATAGTTGCTCAAGATAATGGTCATCGGTGGAGGGGCCAGGGAGCATAGCCTGGTTTGGAAGCTCACCCAGAGCTCCGAAGTCGGGGAAATTTATGTCACGCCAGGGAATGCGGGCACCGGGCTCACCGCTAATAACCTGGATATTAAATCTACCGAGCTTGAGCCTCTTGCCCAAGCAGCACAAGAACGAAGGATCGATCTTACTATAGTAGGCCCGGAAGCTCCGCTTGCTGAAGGTATCGTCGATCTTTTTCAACGTTACGGACTCCCCATCTTCGGTCCCACACAAGAGGCAACGAAGATCGAATCGAGTAAGGTTTTCGCTACGGAGCTGATGCAGAGATACGGTATACCCTGCGCGCGGAGCCGAAGTTTTTCATCCTTTATTGAGGCCAAAGATTATGTCAAGAACCAGAAGCCCCCTATCGTGGTCAAGGCTGACGGACTGGCGGCGGGTAAAGGCTCAATCATAGCAAATTCCACCCCTGAGGCACTAGCAGCGCTATCAGAGATCATGGAGAAACGCATCTTCGGCAAAGCTGGCGATCAGGTTTTAGTGGAGGAATGCCTGGTGGGGAAAGAAGTGAGCCTACTTGCTTTCACTGATGGTAGAACCGTTGTTCCTATGGTGCCTGCCTGCGATTACAAGAGGGTCTTCGATGGTGATGAGGGTCCGAATACTGGCGGTATGGGAAGCTATAGCCCACCCGGTTTCTTCGATGCGGAGATGATAAACAGGGTGAATGACACCATCCTTAAACCTACGGTACAGGCAATGGCAAAGGAGGACAAGCCTTATAAAGGCGTTCTCTATGCTGGGATTATGCTGACAGAAGATGGGCCAAAGGCCATGGAATTCAATGCTCGGTTTGGCGACCCAGAGACCCAGGCGATGCTCCCGCTTCTCAAAAGCGATCTGGTGGACATCATGTTAGCGGTAATCGATGAACGACTGGACAGGATCGAAATAAAGTGGAGCAATGAAGCCTGTGTTGGGGTCGTAATGGCATCGGGGGGCTATCCCGACAGCTATAAAACAGGCTTCCCTGTCGAGGGATTAGATAAAATTGACGATGATATTCTTGTGTTCCATGCCGGAACAAAAGTAAACGATAGCATAATATGTACTGATGGTGGAAGGGTACTCACTGTTGCCGCCACAGGCAGGAACATAGCTGAGGCGAGGGATAGGGTATATACTAATATCCCGAGCATTCATTTTGAGGGTTGCCATTATCGCAATGACATCGGGGCTAGAGAGGTGCCCCATGAACTTCTATGATGTGATAGTTATCGGTGCCGGTCCTGCTGGCGCTACGCTCGGCTATGAGCTGGGCTGCAGGGGGCTAACGGTGCTTATCATTGAGAAGGAGAAACTACCCCGATACAAGCCCTGCGCTGGTGGTATCACCCGTAGGGCTGCCAGCCTGCTAAATTTTAACATTAGTTCGATTATCGAGGGAACAGCTTACGGCGCTAGAATTACATATCAGCTCAGCGATGAGTGTACAAAGCGTCAAAAGGAACCCTTGCTGTATACAGTGATGCGAAGTAAATTCGATCATTTCCTCGTTCAGAAGGCTCAAGAAGCGGGTGCGATAGTTAGTGATGGCGTGCGGGCTAATCATATACAGATAACAGATTCTGCTGTCGAGGTGATGACCTCGGTAGGCCCCTTTACTGCTAAAATTGTTGCTGGTGCCGACGGTGCCAAAGGTATGGTAGCCAAGAATGTTGGGTTGACCGCGGATGTCGAATATGGTCTTGCCATTGAACAGGAAGTCTATGTAGCCGCGAATAAACTAACCGATTGGGATTCCCTTGTTTGGCTGGATATTGGACATATACCTGGAGGCTATGGGTGGGTTTTCCCTAAAAATGACCACCTATCGGTCGGAGTTGGAGGACCTATTCATTATTCAAAAAGGCTGAAACCTTACCTGGAACGGCTTCTGCACACCCTGGGTGACTACCAGGTTGCTAGTTCAACCGGGCATCTCATGCCGGTGCGTAAGCGAGGGATGGCTATTCAGCGGGGCAATGCTCTATTGCTGGGCGATGCTGCCGGTTTAGTTCACCCCCTTACCGGAGAGGGTATTTATTACGCAATTAGAAGCGCACAGCTTGCTGCGCCGGTAATCGCGAGTACATTACAGAATACTACTATTGATCTGAGGGACTATGAACAGGCAGTGGATGCACAGTTAATGCCCAGTATCGAGTCGGGTCGGGTGCTATCGGACCTTTTCACCAGATCTCCGCGTTTCTATTTCAATTTGATGAAAGGGGACGACCGAATCTGGAGCTACGCCTGTGACGCCCTGCTGGGTGGCGGTCCTATTTATGCTTAATCTTATATGTTAGGAGATTTGATATGCCATTAGTCGGTGTAGTGATGGGAAGCAAGTCAGACGAGTCATTGATGCAGCCAGCGCTGGATACATTGCAGCAACTGGGCATCGAGTATGAGGTCTTGGTCATCTCCGCGCATCGCAACCCGGAGAAGACGCGGGAGTACGGGTTGGAGGCAGAGCAGCGGGGTCTTGAGGTTATTATCGCCGGTGCGGGTAAAGCGGCGCATCTTCCCGGCGTCCTTGCCAGTTGGACCACCCTTCCTATAATTGGCGTCCCACTGGGGACAAGCGAACTCCTGGGGGTAGACTCACTTTACTCTATAACTCAGATGCCCGCCGGAGTCCCCGTGGCTTGCGTTGCTATAGATGGTGCGAAGAATGCAGCTCTCCTTGCAGGGGCTATCTTGGCGTTGAAGTATGAAAGAATCAGAGAAACCTATAAGGAGTACCGGCGAATCCTGTCAGAAGGCCGTAGCGAACCACCATCCCAGTAAAACAAATCAAAGCTAGAAGAGAGTTAAGAAATATGATTGAGCGATATTCAAGGCCACAGATGAGGAAGATTTGGTCCGATGATTCGAAGTTCGAGAAGTGGCTCCAGGTGGAGATCGCTGTTTGTGAGGCGTGGGCCGAAGTAGGGGCCATACCCAAAGAGGCTATCCCCAAAATTAAAAAAGCCCACTTTGACGCGAAACGGTACGATGAGATACTTATTAAAACGCACCACGATATGACTGCCTTCCTCGGCGCGATAGCGGAGAGCCTGGGGGAGGAAAGCCGCTTCATTCATCTTGGGCTGACATCATCGGATATTATGGACACAGCCCTCAGCATGCAACTGGTAGCAGCAACAGATATCCTGGCTAAAGACATAAATGAGCTTATCGCAGTACTTAAGGAGAAGACAAAGGAATATAAACATACGATTATGATGGGACGCACTCACGGCGTGCATGCCGAGCCTACCACCTTTGGCCTGAAGCTTGCTATTTGGTTCGAGGAGATGAAGAGGAACGAGCAACGGCTCGCCGATGCAAGAAAAGTAATCGCTGTAGGCAAGATTTCCGGGGCTGTGGGCACCTATGCTACAGTTACCCCTGAGGTCGAAACTATCGCGTGTGCTAAATTGGGACTGGAAGCAGCTCCCATCTCAAGCCAGATCGTGCAGCGCGACCGACATGCCCAGTTTGTAACCACATTGGCCATCATCGCAAGCTCGCTGGATAAATTTGCCACCGAGATCAGGGGACTGCAGCGAACCGAGACTTTAGAGGTAGAAGAACCCTTTGAAGAGGGGCAGACCGGCTCGTCGGCGATGCCCCACAAGCGCAATCCGGAGCTCTGCGAGCGCACCTCGGGTCTGGCAAGATTGGTTCGGGGGCATGCACTGACATCTCTGGAGAACATCGCCCTATGGCATGAGCGGGACATTAGTCACTCATCCAACGAGCGAATTATCCTCCCCGACTCCTGCCTGGTGCTGGACTATATCCTGCACATCTTTACCTATGTAATGAAGGGGCTACGGGTCTACCCGGAACATATGAAAGAGAATCTGGAAATCACCAAGGGATTGGTCTTCTCACAACGGGTTATGCTGGCGCTCATCGATAAGGGGCTCAGTCGTCAAGATGCTTATGGGATAGTGCAGCGCAATGCTATGAAGGCTTGGAAAGACAGGATAAGCTTTTTCGACCTCCTAAACGCTGACCCAGATGTTGGTAAGCACCTATCCAAAGCTGAGCTGGAGGGCATCTTCGATTACGGCCACTTCCTGCACCATGTGGATGATATATTCAAGCGTCTGGGGTTGGAATAGAGAAAGAGGTCATTACGTTTGGTAGCTACGGATAGCTGAGTAAGGCAAATTCGGAGGCGATATGGGACTACTATTTGAAACCGACCTACCCAATCTTTTCTACCGGGGGAAGGTGCGCGATACGTATGATCTGGGTGATAGCCTGCTATTAATCGCTACCGACCGCATCTCAGCCTTCGATGTGATCTTGCCCTGCGGTATCCCGGATAAGGGCATGGTCCTGAATCAGCTCTCTGCTTTCTGGTTTGAAAAGACGGCGCACCTTATCCCCAATCATCTCATTGCGGTAGTGGACGATGCTCAATGGTTAAATGACACCTATGGAGAGAAGGTCGGCTCTGGCAACTACTCCTTTCCGGGCTATGTAGCACGCCGCTCTATGGTGGTGAAGAAGGCGGAGCGCATCGACATCGAGTGCGTGGCACGGGGTTACGTCTCCGGCTCAGCGTGGGCTGAATACCAGGAAAAGGGCACCATTGCAGGCATTCCTTTCACAAAAGGGCTTATGGAGAGCGAGAAGCTTCCTGAGCCTATCTTTACCCCGTCAACAAAGGCAGATTCAGGGCACGATGAGCCCATCACTCTTGATGAGATGAAGCGGATTGTAGGCGAGAAACTTGCTGAAGAGTTGATGGATAAGACCATGAGTCTATTTTGCTATGCCCATGACTATGCCCTGGAGCATGGCATCATCATCGCCGATACCAAGATGGAGTTTGGTCTGGTAGACGGCCGGGTAACCCTAATCGACGAGCTTCTAACACCGGACTCCAGTCGCTTCTGGGACACAGGCCTTTACCAGGTGGGATGCTCTCAGCAAAGCTTTGATAAGCAACCGATACGCGATTGGCTCGTTCAGGCTGGGTGGGACAAAGAACCTCCCGCGCCCATGCTGCCTGAGAGTGTCATAGCGCAGACGACCGAGAAGTATCGTGCGGTGTATCACCGGCTCACCGGCAAGGAACTCTAGGGTGGAGGTCGTCAACAGAAACGAGGTTGAGACCTTTATTACCAAGGACTCCTCTGAGATTCGGGAAATCCTGGCCCCGAAGAACTCCTCCATAATGAACCAGAGCCTGGCTGAGGCGATGTTAGCACCTGGAATGGGCACCGACGAGCATTTTCATCCAAAAGCAGAGGAGATATATTATATACTCGATGGCAGGGGCAGGATGCAAATCGATGGTGAGGAAAGAGAGGTCGAACCCGGCGATGGCATAGCTATTCCACCTGGCAAGAGGCATATGATTTGGAGCATCGGTGGCTCAGACCTCGTTTTCCTGTGCTGCTGCTCACCGGCTTACAGCCATGATGATACTGTAATCGTGTAATAGGAGACTAGCTTTAAATAACCCCTTTGGTGCTGGGCACCTTCCCAGTGAGCCGTGAATCGATTTTAGTAGCGCTATCCAGCGCCCGCCCAAGCGCTTTGAAAAGCGCTTCTGCCTTATGATGGTCGTCTATCCCAGAAAGCACCTTTGCATGGAGGTTCATCTTTGCTTCTAATGCAAATGTTTCCAAAAAATGGCGAACCATATCACTCTCTAAATCGCCGATCTTTTTTCTCTTAAAGGACGCATCCACTACAGCATATCCCCTGCCTGAGATGTCTACCACCACCATCGCTAGCGCATCATCCATCGGTACGATGGCATGCCCCATACGGGTAATACCCCGCTTGTCCTCCAGCGCTTTGTTCAAAGCCTGCCCGAGGGCTATTGCTATGTCCTCCACTACATGATGCTCATCCCAGCCAGAGGCTTCAATCTTTATGTCAATTAAACCATGCTGGGCGATATGGGTCAGCATGTGGTCAAACATTTTGTTGCCGGTTTTGATATCAAACTTGCCACTGCCATCGATTGAGAGCGTAACGGTTATCTTAGTCTCCCCGGTCTCCCGGGTAATGGTAGCTGTTCTTTTTATTGCACTTTGTCTTGCCATGTCTTCCCTCCATGAGTACAGCTTGAGTCATGCACTGCGCCTACCCAACCCAAGGCAGGAATAGACTCTCAGTAGATTAGCACATCTCTTTCAGCGCTTCAATGAGGGTATCGGTGTGCTCCGGCTTTCCCACGCTGATGCGAATCGAGTTCCTTAAGAGCGGGTTATCAAAGTAACGCAGGAAGATGCCCCTTCTGCATAACCTTTCGTACATCACCCGCGCATCCCCTTTTTTAACAGTGCACAGAATGAAATTCGACTGAGAAGGTAATGGCTCGAGAAACTCGAGCTCCCCGAGCCTGGTGAAAAGTCGCTCCCGCTCGGAGATGATTTTTTTTACTGTATCACGGAGATATTCGATGTCAGCAAGCGACTCCTGGAGCGCCACGTGGGCTGCCAGATTAATGTTGTAGGGTTGCTTGATCTTTAGAAGCTGCTCCGCGATCAGAGTCGAAAAAACCCCGTAGCCTACGCGCAACCCGGCGAGCCCCGCCCATTTGCTAAAGCTGCGCAATACGATCAGGTTTTCATATTGAGGAACCAGAGGTGCAACAGTCACACCGCTGAATTCATAGTATGCTTCATCGATTACAACCACCTTGCCTAGCTCAACCAGTTCCAGGATGTCGCGCTGGGTGGTAATATTCCCTGTGGGGTTATTTGGTGAGGCGATAAAGATAACTTTTGTCTTTTCATCCATTACCTTCTTAATCCCGGCAATATCCAAGGCGTAGGATTGATCCCGGGGCACATCGATAACCTTCCCACCGCAAATCTCGGTGCAGAAGGGATACATGCCAAAGGTTGGAACGCAGTTGATCACGCGATCGCCGGGCTCGATGAAGAGGCGCAGGATGAGATCAATGAGCTCATCACTGCCGGCACCAGCTACGATATGCGCTGCATCCACCCCAACATATTCAGACAGTGCTTTTCGTAGTTCATGCTGCTCCGGATCGGGATAAATATGATAGAAGGGGTAACCAGCAAGGGCGCGTCCCACGCGTGGCGAGCAGCCATAGGGATTCTCGTTACCATCGAGCTTTATCACCCTCTCTAAGGGTATCCCAGCCCGCTCGCTGAGCACATCTGGTGGTATGATGGACTGGTATGCCTTGAGGCGAGATAGGTCACTCCGGATCAGTTTTTCAATTCTACCGCCTTGCCTATTCTCCATTTCGATGCCACCATCGCCCGAGCTCATTGTGCTCTCCCTTTCTTTAGCCTGAGAGCCATCGCTCTGGCATGAGCGGTAAGCCCTTCCGCCGTGGCAATTTTCACTGCCGCAGGACCCAGTACCTCTACATCCTCGTCACTCAAAGAGACGACGCTGGTGATCTTAAGGAAATCGCCCACGCCGAGCGGAGAACTGAAACGGGCACTACCCATCGTGGGCATCACATGGCTCGGCCCCGCTACATAATCGCCCAGCACCTCGGTTGAGTTCTCGCCTACAAAGATAGCTCCGGCATGATGAATCTTCTCTATGTATGAAGAGGCATCACGCACCATCAAAGAGAGGTGCTCCGGGGCATAGGAGTTAACCAGGTCGATAGCCTGTTGTATATCGGCGACCACGATTATTAGGCCCCTTTCATCCAGTGAGCGTAGGGTAACATGCGCTCGTTCTAGCCCTTCGATCTGGCGTGTTACCTCTCTATTCACCTCCTGGGCCAGATTGGGGGATGTCGTTATCAGTATCGCGGAGGCCATCACATCGTGCTCCGCCTGTGCGAGGAGATCAGCGGCACAGAGAGTTTTTGATGCGAAATCATCTGCCAGTATAATTGTCTCGGTGGGTCCGGCGAGGCTGTCTATGGCGACCGCGCCGAAGACCATCCTCTTTGCTATCGTTACGAATAAACCACCAGGACCACAGACTTTGTCCACTTTAGGAATTGACTGGGTGCCATATGCGAGGGCGGCAATCCCTTGAGCACCACCTACCTTAAAAATACGATCTACTCCGGCGATATCTGCCGCGACAAGCGTAGAGGGGGGAACCTCACCCCCCTCTTTGGGAGGTGTAGTTAGGATAATCTCCCCTACCCCGGCAACCCTGGCCGGGATCGCCGTCATCAATACCGTCGATGGATAGCTGGCAGTACCCCCGGGGATATAAATACCCACTCTCTCCAAAGGGCGAACAATCTGTCCTACTCCTCCCTCCATAAATTCCTTATAACTGTGGCGCAGTTGAACCTGATGGAAAGAGCGTACCTGCTCAGCAGCGGTATTTAGAGCTGCTATAAGCTCTTTGTCCACCTTTCCATAGGCATTACGGCGCTCCTCAACGCTTACCTCCAAAGATTTCAGCTCTATACCGTCGATCAACTTGGTATATTCGACCAGTGCTGCATCTCCATTATCCCGCACTGCAGAAATGATCCTGCTCACCACCTCCTCCGGAGTGAGCTCTTCAAGGAAGGACTCTTTTATCCTTTGCTTTACCTCAGAAGGGACATCTCCGAAATCGAAAGTAGTACGTCGCAATGCAGCTTTGGCGTTTTTAAAATCACTAATTATCTGCACCCAAATACTCCTTGGCTACTATCACTGAATAGCTAATGACTTTTTCTCGGAAGGCGGTCAGTCCATCTGGGGTAACATAGTGGATAACCCAATCCAGCCTATCCGTTAAAGATGAAAGGAACGGCTCAAGCTGCTCCGCATCAATTTTATTGCTGGGGAGTAAGAAGCCCCTGGCTAAGCGCGGGAAATCGGCCAGGGTTACATCGCGATCTATCATGGTGCAGGCGAAGTCCCTCCATTGCCGCAAAGCGGTGAGTGCCATAAAATCGATGCTTACCTGTGGTTCCGAGCCGCATAGATCATCCCGAATAGCTGTCTTTTTTAATTTATCCTCACGCTCCTGACGATCAAGCTCAAATTGGAGAAGCCTGTCGAGCACATTTGCCGTCGGATCTCCGCTGAGTGATGATGAGTTGCCGAAAAAAGGGCGGTAGATATCCTTGATCCATATCTCATCAGCAACGAGATGGGAGAGATAGCCGGCAACAAATGATTTTGTCGCAGGATCCAATTTACTACCCCCAGCGAGATCTGGATGAGCTTTAAAGAATAAACTTGTTCCGCTCTCACACTCTTGCTCATCTAAGTCGAAGAAGTGAGTCTCCTTTCGGAAGTCACCGCCGATATAATGCACATCAGGTGAAATTGAGCCAAGCAGATAGTCTCCCATGTTAAGGTCCACTACAGAGTGACGCAATAATTCAGCCGCTTCATTAGCAAGACTCAAATGAAGATAGAGTAACGGCATCTTTGCAAGTTTCCCGACCCTTTTCAGGCTTTCTGACTATTTCAAATCAGGGTTCTTGTCATCTTTTAGCATCCCTTCTTCATAACATCAATTATACGCTTAACCTTATGCTTGTTCGAAGGGTGGGCTATATTGTCCTGGTGGCCAATGAGGCATGCCGAGGACTCAAGAACCGTATCGATAACCTTTAAATTGTGCTTCGCTAAGGTTTCCCCGGTCTCAGTATTCTCGATAAGCAGGTCGGCATCCTCAGGCAGAAAAGCCTCGCTTGCACCCCACGTGGGAACAATCTTATAGTGCTCCAGGTGATTGTAGCGGGCATATTTATCAGCAAGGTTTACATACTCCGAAGCCACCCTGAGATTGGGGAGGAGTCCCTTACTCACCAACTCCCTCAAATCACGAACGTCACGAGTAGCCAAATCTTCGCTGACTACAGCAACCACAGTTACCTTCCCAAACCCCAGTTTCAGGATTTCCTTCACTGGGCTTGAGGGGAAATGACAAAGGTGGTCTTTTAGCCAATCCTCGCCTGTAATTGCTAGATCAAAGTTACCATTTGCGACCTGGAGGGGCATATCCTGTGGCCTGATAACCTTAATAACTACTCCAGGTAAATCTATTGTAGGCCTGCGAGTGACCAATTTCCCCGAGTATCCCTCTATATTGAGACCGACCTTGTCAAGGAATTCTGAAGCTGCTTTCCACAGATGCCCATCGGGTAGGGCAAGACGAAGCTTTTCGTTGCCTTCTTTATCTATCTTATTACTTACCCCAATACCTTTGAAAACGTTTTCACCTTCTGTTACTCCCCCGGCGACTACAACTTTCTCCTCTTCGGCTTCCCGCTTGAAAGCCTGCAGGTGTGTGAGAAGCTTACTCCGTTTAGCTTTTGCCAGTCCATTCCTATTGGCGATTAAGAAAGCCCTTGAGGTAATAATCTTCGCTAGTGGGACCAGATCCGAACCTGCGAAGCCATTAGCTTGAGCATCAGCAATTATTGCCAGGTCGGCGCTCTCTGGGGGATAGACCTCACCCGCTCCATTTATGGGGAGAATGCTGAATAGCCTCAATCTTTGTCTAAGGGCGAATGATTCCGCCAGGTTTTGATACTCACTGACAATGCGTACTCGATCAAATCCATTGTTGATCTCCCCAACCAAGGAGACCCCGGAATTCACACTGGTGAACGCATAGATATCGATTTTGCCATATCCTAGGTCCATCACCTTCACCAGGTTGCTACTGGGGTATTTAACCGATAGCTCCTCCACCCAGTCCAGTCCGCATATACCTAAATCGTAATTACCAATAGCCACTTGAATGGGGATGTCCCGCTCATGGAACACCTTAATAAAAAGGTGGGGGAAGCTGGATGATTTAAGGCGATAATTGCGTGATTTCTCATTATACCCCTCAATCCCAAGACCTGCCTTCTTCAATAAAGCCGCCGTTTCCTTTAACAGTCTCCCCTTCGGTAGTGCCAGCTTCACCTGGAATTCTCCACCACCTGCCGAATCTCCGCTTCGGAGGTTAATTCGTATTTTCTCCCGGAAGCCTGATCGGTTAAATACAGCAGTCTGTCCCCTGACACCGCAAGAAGCCACGGGTAGCCACCTACACCCTTCTGTCCCTGGTCAATCACAACAATACAGCCTGCCTCTCTTAGAGAACCGGCCACTTTAAAGCATGATTTAAGTGCAATTACACTGCTGTCTCCTGGCTGGACTAGTATACTGGTGATAGCAGGCCTTTTCATGTCTACGAAATCCATCAATTGATCAACATACAGTGCAAAACCGGATGCCGGAAAGTGAGGGCCACCAACCAGGGAGATAAGGTCATCGTATCTACCCCCTCTCCCCACCCGCTTTTTCGAGATATACAATTGGAACATCACTCCTGTATAGTATTCAAAACCCCTGCTCGATGCGATATCGATCTCGTAAGTACAATTCATTGTTTCAAGCAGCTCGGAAATGCTAGACAGGTCCTTTAGGCCAGGCTCAAACCTGGGAAAGTCTTCTCCCAGGAGGGCCCCGATATCCTCCAAAAAACCAGGTGAGCTCCTTTTAGTATCAAGTAAAAGGGCCAGGGCCTTCTTCAGGTTAACATTTTCGGTATCAATATCGCCCAATGCCCGTATATTACCATCCAGAACCTGGTCAAATATCTGAGTCTGTTCCGCAGACTCCAATCCCAACTCCGCAATGAGTGCTTTTATTAAACCGGCGTGTGATAATTTTACTCTGAGGGGACCGATCCCCAGTTCTTCCAGTACCTTCGAAGCGAGGAGCACAAGCTCCATATCGGCGAGAGGCTGGCTAGTTCCTATGAGCTCAACACCACACTGCCATCGCTCCCTCTGCTCCTTTCCCGTTCCTTCAAAGATAAAGGTATTCCCCACGTAGCAAAGCCGGGATATTTCATTACTTACGAGGCCTTCCGTGTAGAGTCTGGCGGTGGGGATAGTGCCCTCCGGCCGCAATACTACCCTCTCTCCGCTCCAGCCATCCCAGTCAAGAAAAGAATACACCCTGCCAAGTGTGCCTGGGGTTAGCGTCCCGGTGGCGGTAAAAAGATGCAGACATTCCAACGTCGGGGTCCTCACCTCTTCATAACCCCACTTCAACGAGCAATGGCGAAATACCTCTTCAATCCGCCGAAACTTCACCATGTCATCGGGAAGCAGATCACGCATCCCTTTACACTTAGGCACCTTCATCCCTACCACCTTTCACGAAGCTTTGATTATTCTACACTAATATAGTACTGCCTTCAATAATGGGGCCCGATAATTTCTATTAGCGATAATGTGCCTTTAATACACCGTAACGCCAACATCGATTGCAAAAAGAACCTGCCATAAATATAATGCGCATTGAGACATCCAGTAGAGGAGGTGGTGATTAACGAGATCGACAGCTTAAGACTGAGGGTAACCAGGAAAAATAAGGGAGGTAAATAGAAATGGACTGGTATATACCGATTGTTATATTGCTGGTGCTGATACTTATCTTGCTGCCGGCATCCATAAAGATCATCAACCAATATGAGGCTGGTGTAGTGTTTCGTTTGGGACGACTGAAGAAGACGCGGGCACCGGGGCTACGCTTCATTATTC
>JAAXQM010000240.1 GCA_012974295.1 Dehalococcoidales bacterium | reverse complement strand
GATACTATCAGGTATAGTAAAAACTCAGGAGAAAATGTATGTTAAGCGGCGTGCATTTCATCCTCACCTACATGTGTAGCAGCGAGTGCGATCACTGCTTCGTATACGGGAGTCCCCGGGCAAAAGGAACGTTCACCTTAAAGCAGCTGAAACAGGTTTTTGCTGAGCTGCCCCGGATAGGAACGATAGAATCAGTCTATTTTGAAGGCGGTGAGCCGTTTCTGTTTTATCCATTGATGGTAGAAGGCATGAAACTGGCTCGGGAGATGGGTTTTAAAACGGGGATAGTGACCAACGCCTACTGGGCAAATTCTCCTAAAGACGCCGAGCTCTGGCTTAGGCCGCTCTCTGAACTGGGGCTAAGCGACCTGAGCGTGAGCGAGGATTCCTTTCATTCCGAAGAAGGAGAAGAAAGCAAGGCAGGCTACGCTGTGGCAGCGGCCAAGAAGCTTGGCATTACCTCCGGTTCAATATGCATTGAACCCCCGACTGTAGAGGTGAAAGAGAGTAGGGGACACACCAAGGGGGAGCCAATCGTGGGTGGAGGGGTTAAGTTCAGGGGGAGAGCTGTTGACAGCCTTGCCGAAGGTCTGCCCGGAAAGGACTGGCAAGACTTTACGGAATGCCCAGATGAGGACTTGAAGAATCCCCAGAGAGTCCACCTTGACTCGTTCGGAAACGTTCATTTATGCCAGGGCCTGAGCATGGGAAACATGTGGGAAATACCGCTGTCAAAGCTTGTTCATGACTATGATTGTGATTCCCATCCGGTATGTTCGGGTTTGGCCAAAGGTGGGCCAGCCAAGCTGGCTAGGGAATTTGATCTAGCTGAGGATAGAGATTATATTGACGCTTGTCATCTCTGCTATCTCAGCCGTTTAAAGTTGCTGGACAGGTTTCCCCAGTACTTGGGTCCGAAACAGGTGTACGGACTGAAAGATGATGCGGATCAATCTTAGGTCACGAGTAGCTCAAGTATAACGATACACGTGCAACCCTGTAGGATCAATTAATATATACACGCTTACTATATTTGTATCTATGAAATAGCAAACTTGCCATCTTTGTACAGCAGTTCGTCATCCACCCATATTTCACCACCAGAGCGCAGGTCACAGACCATATCCCAGTGAAGCCCTGACTCGTTCTTACTACCAGACTCCGGGTAGCCCATTCCCAGTGCTAAATGGAAACTGCCGTTAATTTTCTCATCAAATAGTATCTGGCGAGTGAAGCGGGTTATTCCACTGTTAGTGCCGATAGCGAATTCACCAACCCGCCGAGCACCCTCATCAGTGTCAAGCGTTTTATGCAGAAATTCCTCCCCTTTTTCGGCAGTCGCTTTAACCACCTTACCACCAGCAAACCATAACCGTACACCGCTGACCTCTCGGCCACCATATATGGCGGGATACGTGAAGTATACGTGACCCTCAGCGCTTTCCTCTAAAGGTGCCGTGAAGATTTCGCCGTCAGGCATGTTAAACTTCCCGTCACAGTTGATAAAAGGGCGATCGGTGATGTCAAGGCGCAAGTTTGTCTCTGGGGCGATAATACGCACTTCACGCTTACCTTTAAGCCATTCCACTATCTTCTGTTGGTGAGATGAGAATCGCTGCCAGTAGCCGATGGGATCGTTCATATCGGGCAGGCAGGCACCATAAACAAAATCTTCATATTCGCTTAAGCTCATTTCGGCATCCTGAGCAGCGGCATTGGTTGGGAAAAGGGCTGCAGTCCAGCGTAATTCTTTGGCGGCGGCGCGCTTCATGACTATCTTCATCAATTCTGAGCGTGCCTTTCTGTGTATAGCCATCCGTGAAGGATTAATATTGGTGAGAGCCCTGGTATTCTCTTCACCCCAGACAGCTATGTGGGCATCATAGGTCTCTAAAGCTAACTTCCTTGGCTGGTGAATATAATTGAGTTGCTCATCAGTAGCATTCTTGTAAAATATCTCCTCAATACCTGGGGGTGTAGAGAGGATAAAGGGGTGCCCGCCGGCTTTGAGAACATTTGCATATATAGCTGTTAGTAGAGGTTCTGACAGGGTATCGCCCTCGATGATAACTCTGTCGCCACGCTGTATACCAACCGAATATTCCACTAGTAATCCAGCCAACTTATCTATCCTAGGATCTGCCATTTCCGACCTCCTGTTTAGCCCATTGTTCCGGGGCTACGGCTTTTTTGAGAGCTGTTGATTGTATCATTAATACCTTTGAGAAAACTATACCTTACCATCATAAAAATACGGGTGACTCTCAGAAAACCACCCAGTCGACCAGATTTAGACTGAAGTGGCTGATAAACTGCGGAACTAAGATAAACGAATCAGCATTAGTATCATTGGAAAAGGCGTATAATGTCTTGGTGCCTATGATTAGGAGATCATCTCAGAGAGAGGTGAATATATATGAAGACCATTGATTTACGCAGTGATACAGTGACTTTGCCTACAGAGAGAATGCGCCAAGCTATGTATGAAGCCGAGCTTGGTGACGATGTCCGTGGAGAAGACCCCACAGTTAATAGACTAGAAGAACTTGCGGCTGGATTAATGGGCAAAGAAGCAGCAATATTTACTCCAAGTGGTACTATGAGCAATCTATTGGCAGTTCTTGCCCAGACAGATTCCGGAGATGAAATTATTTTGGGCAATGAGGCACACATACTCTGGTATGAAGTCGGTGGAGCTGCCGCGGTAGGTGGCGTAATAATGCGTACTGTCCCAAACAATCCCGATGGGACTATCACGCCCACCGCATTACGGGAAACCATCAGAGGAAAGGATATCCATTTTCCACCGACCACTCTGCTTTGCCTGGAGAATGCCCACAATCGTTGCGGCGGAGCTGTGTTAACGCCTGATTATACTGTTGAAATATCCGAACTTGCTCATCAAAATGGACTCCTTATTCATTTAGATGGAGCACGCATATTTAGTGCCGCTATTGCCCTTGGCATTTCTGCGGTTGAATTAACTAAACCAGTGGATTCCGTTTGTTTTTGCCTATCCAAGAACTTGAGCGCACCAGTTGGCTCTTTGCTTTGCGGAACCAAGGAATTTGTGAAGAGGTCACGTAAGTATCGAAAGATGTTGGGTGGTGGTATGCGACAGAGCGGCATAGTCGCCGCTGCGGGTATCGTCGCTATTGAACACGGCATAGATAGGCTAATTGATGACCACCAAACAGCTCGGCAACTGGCTCAAGGACTGGACTCAATTGCAGGTATAGGTATAAAGCCTGAAAATGTACAAACGAATATTGTGGTATTTGAAATCAACAAAGGCCTTTCTGCAGTGGATTTCATAAAGCAGATGGATGCCAAGGGTGTACGGTTATCCTATTTCGGGAAATCACGGGTAAGGGCTGTAACTCATAGGATGATAAATGGCCTGGATATTGATGAGGTACTAAACCGCATACGAGGCTTTATGAAAGGACTTGCAGCAAGTGGGACGCTCTAAGCGCCGATGTCCTGACTCATGAAGTACCACACTTTAACACCGAGAAGCCATCGGGCCAGGACGCTCTTCCTCTTCTTGATCAACTCAAATCCAGTTCTCTGATACAATCTTAGAGCGGGCCCATTTTCTGCATCTACATGTAAGGTATATTTCTTCAGGCCCTTTTCTATTGCCACCATCTTGCCATACTCAAGTAAGGCAGTGCCGATACCTTTCTTTCTGGCATTTTCTTTGACTGCGAGCTCAGCTACATGACACGTTTCTCTCCCCGGTCTTTCTGGGAATAGATACCTCATAGCAATAAGCTTTATCGTGGCGGGCAAACCGTATTGTAATGCCTTTGACAATCTCAATTTATTCTTATGGACTTCCTGTTTTGGCCATCTAAGAATCATGACTCCCATGATCTCACTGTCGCTCTCAGCGATAACATATCCGGGAAACGGAAAGGGGATGACTTCACCCACTTCGATAATGAACTCGGCCATTTTGTTATCAGGCAACTTGACTATGCGATTGAAGTCTTCTCTAAAAGAGCTGGCAAATAGACTGGCTACCTGATAAAGATCATCGTTGTTGAAGTCTCTGATATTTATTTTGGCCAAAGTGATGCACTCACCTTTGCTAGGTAGATTAACCCGGAGTATATCATTTTACCTACTTAAACATTCAACACCAAATACAGATTCTCAGGAAAAGCTACGAAATCATATTGAAGCGCATTGAAGGAGTGATAAACCAGAGATTATGACTAGGGTGTCACAGAAAGCTTGCGCTTTATAAATCGAGTCATTACCACTATAATTTTATGTGTATATGATTTGGCCATTACTACCCGGGTTATGATCGTCTTACTTGATGTAACATAGACAAGAGGAGGTAAAGACAATGAGATTAGTTGAAAAGCTCCTGATTCTTCTTAAAACGGCACACGAAGAAGAACGGACCCTCTACGCAAGACTTGATGAAAATGAAAGGTCTACAGCTAGCAATTTGGAACAATGGTCAGCCAAAGACGCGTTGGCACATATTACATTTTGGAAGGAGTATATGGTAAGCAATATTACGGCTACTCTCCGCCATGAGAATCCGGAAGCTAGTGTTGATCTGGATAGAATCAATGCAACAATATTCGAAGAAAATAAGAATAAATCTTGGGATGATATACTTACCAACCTAGAGCGAGTGTATAGATCTTCTGTTGAGTGTGCGAGGGCTATTCCCCACGAGAAGATGATTGACTCAAATACCTTGCCCTGGCAAGATGGTAGGCCTTTTTGGAGAATCATTGCCGGCAATGGTTATCTGCATCCGGTCACTCATCTTGCCGAATACTACTTTAATAGAGGAGATAGCAGTATTGCCATCAAGCTCCATGAACAAGCAGCTGATTTAACGGCAGATTTATCAAATAGCCCTGATTGGCTAGGTGTTGTGAAATACAATCTTGCTTGCTGTTACGCTCTTTCAGGTCAGCACAAGAGGGCTATCATTGAA
>JAAXQM010000059.1 GCA_012974295.1 Dehalococcoidales bacterium | reverse complement strand
CTTGGCCACTCCCCGACCGAAATGAGTAAAGCTTACCCTCTCGCCGTACACCCTAAACATGCCTGACCAGAGGACTATTAGTATTGCAGCGATGGGGATATTGACGAACATAAGCCACCACGGGAACTCGGGCCATAAGATCACCTCGACACCGGTGACAAAGATATTAATAATCGCCAGTGGGAAGAGGAATTTCCAGGCAAACTCCATCAGCTGGTCCACCCTTAGCCGTGGCAGGGTGCTACGTATCCATATAAGAGCGGCGAATACAATGAGCACCTTGAGCATGAACCACATCGCATCCGGTAGCAGTGGTCCCTTTCCACCGCCAAGGAAAAGCGCTGTCAGAATAGCGGAGGCAGCGAAGGCATGGGCGTATTCCCCCAACATGAACAGTCCATACTTCATTCCAGAGTATTCAGTATGGAAACCTGCCACGATCTCGGAATCTGCCTCCAAAAGGTCGAAGGGACTGCGGTTGATCTCCGCTGCCAATGCCAGGAAAAATATTAAGAATCCCAGGGGCTGAAGTAAAAGGAAGGGCACACTTTGTGCCTCTACTATGCTAACCATTGACATAGAGCCAGCTATCATAAGCACACCTATGATGGAAAGCACCAGCGGGACCTCATAGCTTACCATCTGGGCCATAACGCGCATGGCACCGAGAAGGGAGTACTTATTACTTGAGCTCCACCCCGCCATAAAAATACCGATTACCCCCAGTGAGGATACCGCAATTATGTAAAGTATTCCGATATTAAGATCGGCGATAAAGCCACCGTGGCCCCACGGCATGACAGCAAAGATCAGCAGCACCGGAACGAACACTATAACGGGGGCAAGCCAGTGAATCTTGCGGTCCGCGAGTATGGGGATGATATCCTCTTTAAGTAGAATCTTAATAGCATCGGCTACCGGCTGAAGAATACCCTGCGGCCCTGCCCGATTGGGTCCCTGACGAATCTGGAACCTCCCTAGTAATCTTCGCTCAATATAGATGAAGCTCATCACCACTAAAAGGATGCATGTAGAGAGGATGGTGAAAGCGATCAATACAGGTATGAGATACGCTGCCCAATCAGGTAAATAGTTCAGCAGCCAATTCTGGAATTGCTCGAGAACTCCCACTATCGATCCACCTCGCCCATACAAATATCAATGCTGCCAAAGGTGACTATAGCATCGGCCAGCTTCCATCCGATAATCATATCGCGGAGTACGGTGAGGTTTATCAGTGCTGGGGGACGTACCTTGAACCGATATGGTTTAGCAGAGCCATCGCTCACGATAAAAAAGCCCAGCTCTCCTTTAGGGCCCTCTACCCTGCCATAGGCTTCCCCTTTAGGCGGCTTGAAAGTCGGCGATACTCTAGTGCATACCTCCCCCTGGGGAAGCTGCTCCATTGCCTGTTTAACGATACCCACGCTCTGCTTCATCTCCTCGATCTTCATACGATATCGATCGTAGTTATCGCCATTGGTGCCGGTGGGAACATCGAAATTGAATCGGTCATAAATGGAGTAGGGGTCGGACTTGCGCAGGTCCCACTTCACCCCGGTAGCACGCAGTACCGGGCCGGCGACCGATGCATTGACAGCTCTATCCGCCGTTAGAATACCTATCCCCTTAGTGCGGGCAAGTACGATTTCGTTTTCGGCAATAAGCTGATCGTATTCATCGATATAGCCGGGCATCTCATCGATAAAACGCTTTAGTGCCGGGATAAATTCGCCGGGGATATCGTGGCTAACCCCGCCGAAGCGCATATAGTTATAGGTCAGTCGCTGCCCGCATGCCATCTCAAAGAGATCCAGGATCTTTTCCCGCTCCCGTAACATATAGAGGACCGGCGTCATGAAGGCTCCCATGTCATTGAGGAAAAAGCCTACCCCCATGAGATGACTTGCGATCCTCATGAGCTCAGCCATTATTATTCTGATATATTCTGCCCGTTCAGGCACCTCGATACCAGCAAGTTTTTCCACCGCCAGCACATAGGCAAAGTTATTGGACATCGCGGCCAGGTAGTCCAGCCTATCGGTAAACGGGATATTCTGAACATAGGTTTTGTGCTCGGCAAGCTTTTCAATTCCGCGATGGAGGTAACCGAAGACGGGCTCCATATCGATGATAACCTCGCCATCGAATGTGACCCTCATCCGAAACACCCCGTGGGTCGAGGGATGCGCCGGCCCCATATTGATAGTAACTGGTTCGGTATTAAGCGTCATTTACCCCCTGCTTTGTCGCTTTTCCACCGCCTGGTACATCTATAATGAAATCTTTCCTCAGCGGATAGCCCTGGAATCCGTCCCAGAGGAAGATTCGTTTCATATTCGGGTGCCCATCAAAGGAGATGCCCATTAGGTCATATATCTCCCGCTCTTGAAAATCGGCTCCCTGCCACAGGCTGACTACCGAGGGCACCTTGGGATTCTCGCGCTCATCGCACCTCGTCTTAATAACGATACTATGGTTGCTGGTCAGAGAGGTAAATAGATAAGTCAGTTCGAAATAGTCATTGTAATCGACGGCGGTGATGTTGTTGAGGTAATTTAGATCGAGGCTTTCTTTAAGAAAGCATGCCACGTCAAGAAGTGCTTCGCTACGAACGAAAACAGCCGTTTCATTTGAATCAGTAACCGCATCGGGGAATTGATCCCCTATTTGCTGCGCAATATCTGATCCGGAAAGCGGCTTAGTCATCCTTCTATTTCTTTATGAGGTTGTCTGCTAAGACCTTGCGATGTAACTCCATGAGCCCGTGGAGTAGACCCTCGGGGCGCGGTGGGCACCCGGGGATATAAACGTCTACGGGCACGATCAGGTTTATCCCGGGAACTACGCTATAGGAACCGCGGAACGCACCGCCGCTGACCGTGCAGGCCCCCATAGCTACAACCCATTTCGGCTCGGCCATCTGATCGTAGATTCGTCTCAGGGCCGGGGCCATCTTCCAGGTGAGCGTGCCGGCAACGAGTAATAAGTCAGCCTGACGTGGAGAGAAGCGCATAACCTCCATACCGAATCGAGAAAGATCATAGCGCGAAGCTGCAGCACAGATCATCTCGAAAGCACAGCAGGCAAGCCCAAGAGGAACCGGCCAGACAGAGTAGCGCTTCCCCCAGTCTATAACATGCTCGGTTGAGGTAAGCAGTACATTTCGCTGAAGTTCCTCGTGGAGCCAGGCTACAGGATCGGGATACGGCTCTTTTGAAGCCGCCATGAGCGCATCGATTTCCGCACCCTCGACCCTATCGAGCTCGCTGCTCACATAGGGCCTCTCTATTTCCACTTCAGAACCCCCTTTTTCCACGCATAGACGAAACCGACCATTATAATTAGCACAAATACCATCATAGCTACAAGCCCGAATAGCTTTAGCTGGCTTAATTCCACCGCCCATGGATAGAGGAAAACCACCTGTATATCGAAGATCACAAAGAGCAGGGCGAAGTAATAATAACGGAAGTTGAATCGGACCTGGGATTTGCCTATAGTTTCCATGCCGCACTCATAAGTAGTGTACTTGGTAGGGTTGGGCTTCCGGGGAACGATGTGCAGGAGCCTGAGGGTAACGGGGAGTAAGATCATTGTTGCGGCAAAGCCAATGGATAAGATGAGGAAGATTCCAATGTAACCGAAGTTATCCACTAAATAACTTCTCCTTACTCCGCGATTCTATAGCAAGTGGCAAATAATACACAAGCTCGCAAAATTATACAATATGTCACCCTGTGTTGTAAAGTGAAAAAAAGCACAATATCGGAATTAGCTTACTCTTAATTGTATAGAGGCCGCTGAAAAAGGGGTTGCAGGATGTTTCCTGCCGGGGGTCTGGGGGTGTGTCCCCCAACTTTAAAAAAAGTACCCCAAGATTGGGGGATTGGGGTGTTGATTGAGACCATATCTGCAGTCTCCATTAAGGATGTTATATTATTGTGATATAATGTTGACAGGCTGCTGAGTATTAAACCAATTGTCTTCCCTTACCTAATAAGAACCTTTATGGTTAATAGTGTATAGTCATCCAGGAAGTGTATTGAGCTGCTTGAAAACCAGATGTAACCTTTGTAATTTATGGGAGCGGATGGGCCCCGGTGGACTCCGCGGACTTCAAATCCGTTGGTAGGCACCCTGCGGTGTCTACGGTAGGTTCGACTCCTATGCGCTCCCGCCAATATAAATTTGATGTTTTTTGACGACTTTTTAGGGGTACTTGAGCCTGTTGCTTAAAAGGTTTCTTAACAGTTTGCTTAACTTTTAGCATCGCTATCTCCTTTATTTATCTTTGGTTTCCTCTTGCAGCTAGGGTGATGACTAGATCAAGAGTAAGGGCAATAGTGAAAATAACACCTCCATACAAGGTATAAAGAATATTACAGTTAAATACCCAGCCAGGTAGACTATAGGGGGCTATTCAATAATGATTGGCCCTTCTCTTATAGCCCACAGCATTGACAAACTATCTCCTTAAAGGTACCCATAGAAGCGAATTTATGTAGCAAAGGTTAAGTTAAGTGGACTTTTGACAAATTGACGGATTGTGGCTTGTTATGTAATAGTAGGTGAGCCTATCTTATGTACCTTACACCAGTAGCTCTGAGACTTTCGTCACATACATATTTTGTATCCACAAGTAGAATGAGGGTGGTTGCTGGATGAACAAGAGGGGGAGATAAGGCCAATTAGTGAGTAAGAATGTACTAGTTGTTCTACCTTGACATGCAAAGCTTTACCGGGTATCATTACCCACACAAAGTATGGGGGCTGGAAAGCAAATGATTACATTTATGTTGCCAAGAAAAGAGAAAACGGACGAATTTACAGTATCGGAATTATTTGAAGAATCAGAAATATACCATAGTAGATGTGGTGGTGGAAAAATTGAGATTCATAAACTGCCAGTTATTTTACATAGTTGGAGTCAAAATTGCTCGCGGTGTGACTATCAATATAATTTTGAATTAAATGATAACGGGAGAGCTGAAATCTGTAAGAC
>JAAXQM010000167.1 GCA_012974295.1 Dehalococcoidales bacterium | reverse complement strand
CTGTAATCTAGTTTATGTCCCTGCCAGGTCTGTATGTAGGGATTGCTTTGGCGAGATCAGTGAGTGGGTTGAGGTGAGCCACAAGGGAACCCTGCTCACCTATACCGTTGCCTGCGAGTCGAATCCTATCCAGCCAGTGCCCACTCCCATCGTATACGGGATAGTTCAACTGGACGGGGCTGACACCGGCTTTGTCCATATGCTGGGGGAGGTCGATGCCGAGAAAATTAAGGTCGGGACGAAGGTTAAGGCGGTATTTAAATCCAAGAAAGAACGCCAAGGTAGTATTCTCGATATTAAATACTTCAAACCGCTAGGGTGAAGTGAACAAGAAATGGTGGTTAGAGACCATCATTGAGTGAGAGGGAGATTTTATAGCGTAAAAACCCCTTAAGAATGAACTGTCGCTACATCAACTCGATATCGTGGCAGTCTGGGTCGATTATCAGCTTTGGTTCCGTTAGACCCTGTACCTCCTCAGGGGTCCACCCCGGAGCCACTTCTTTAAGAACAAGCCCGCGATCTGTGACCTCTATAACGGCTATGTCGGTTACAATGAGGTTAACGCAGTTGAGCGCGGTTACGGGATAGGCCAATTGTTTCAAGATCCTGGGTTGCCCATCTTTGGTGGTATGGTTCATAGCTATGATAAGTTTCTTCGTTCCTGATGCCAGGTCCATAGCACCGCCAATGACGCCTATCTCCCTGGCGGGCACCATATAGTTGGCCAGGTCTCCCTTTTCGGAGACCTGAAAGGCACCCATGACGCTTATGTCAACATGCCCTCCCCTTATCATGACGAAGGCCTCGGCGTGATCGAAGCAGCTCATACCCGGTTGCTCATGCACCGTCTGACCGCCAGCATTGACCAATTCGAAGTCCCCCTCCCCGGGGGCAGTCATTTCCCCGAAACCGAGAACACCGATCTCGGCATGAAACAGCACCTCTCTGCCTGCGGGGACGAAGTTACACGCCAGGCCTGGTAGACCGATCCCCAAATTGACCACATCGCCATCTTGAAACTCTTTAGCTACCCGAAGAGCTATAGTCTGCCTGTCCAGTGTTGCCTTTTCCTGCATGCTATCCTTCCCCCTTCACACTAATTGCCCTTCCTATCCATATACTTTTGGTAAGATTCCTTGACCTCGGCACTGTACTCAATCTCCTCAGCCTCGATCACCTGGGGGCGCACAACCACCCTATCCACATAAATACCCGGTGTGTGGATTGCATCGGCATCAAGCTCGCCCAGCTCTACGATCTCCTCTACCTCTGCTATGGTAACTGTGGCCGCCCCGGCCATGACGGCATTGAAGGTCCTTGATGTTCTCCTGTAAACCAGGTTGCCCCATCGGTCGCCTTTGTGTGCCTTTATCAGGGCGAAATCAGCCTTGAGCGGGAGCTCCAAAATATACTTCTTGCCATCAATTATCTTCGTTTCCTTTCCCTCCTCCACCACCGTTCCTACTCCCACTGATACGTACATGCCACCGATCCCGGCCTTGGCCATCCTGATCCGTTCCGCCAGTGTCCCCTGAGATACCGTCTCCAACTCCACCTTTCCCGCCCTCAGCAGCCTCTCGAAATTGTTTTGGTAAATGGTGCTCACCGGGGCAGTAGCGATGGCCTTCTTTATCTGACCGTTCCTCACAAGGATATCCGGATCTTCAGCGAACTTAAAGCCCAATTGCGACCAGACATCCTTGCCGAAACCGGTTACATTTGACACCATCGTAAGATCTTTCGAACCTTTACGGCCCAACGCTTCCAGAAGCAGAGATGGGGCGCCAGCTACTATGCCAAAGCCGCCGATCATGATAGTGGCGCCATCCTCTATATCGGCAACCGCTTCATCGAAGCTGTCTACTATTTTGTTTATTGGCATGGGATCCTCCTAACCTTTAAAACCTGCTTTGGTCTCCCCTCAGTCTACCGATATTTCCTCTGGTTAAGACTCCGTAGCTCCTTCCGCGACACTCAACCATTCTAATAGACAATGCTGAAATAGTCTGAATCAACCCCCTAGTCCCCCAATCTTGGGGGGCTTTCTAAATCCGGGAGACACCACCAGACCCCCGGCAGGAAGTATCCTGCACCTCTTTTTCATTCGCAGCTATTTTCCAATATTCACTTCCCATCCATGAGATTCCAGAACCACCCTGCACTTATTCACCACATCACTATCCGGCTCAAGCAAGCCGTCCGCACCATCATGCCTATAGTGCTTTCCCAAACTGGAATATTTGTGTTTTCCCCACTCATGATATGGCAGTAGAGATATCCTTTCTGCTTTAGTCCTGGAAGCGAGCTCGGCTGTCTTTTGCATATTCGATTCAGAATCATTGAATCCTGACACTAGTGGAATTCTCAGCCAGATTTTCGTCATGCTTGAAGCTTTATCAAGATTCTCCAGGATCAGTTCATTGGATACCCCGGTTTTTTCCTCATGCTTCTCAGGGTCCATATGCTTGATATCAAAGAGGATCAGGTCTGTGTACTTGAGAACCTGTTCCATGTTTTCCCACGGGCAGTAGGCAGTCGTATCAAGCGCAGTATGAAATCCAGCATCCTTGCATTTCTTGAAGAAGTCCCGAACGAATTCCCATTGAAGTAGCGGCTCACCTCCGGAAATTGTCACTCCACCGCTAGAAGTGTCGTAGAAATCTCTGTCCTGCGCAGCAATCTTGAATGCTTCATCCACTGTCTTATACTCTCCCATCACCTGAATGGCATGGGAAGGGCATACCTTACCACACTCTAGACAATTAGTACACAGCTTCCAATTAACGGTGCGGATATCGTTATCGAAAGAAATGGCGCCCGCACCGCAGGCTTCGGCACATCTTTTACAACCGATGCATTTGCGCTCGCCCACCATAATCTCAGGTTCGACGCTCATTCCCTCAGGATTACTGCACCACGGGCAATGTAATGGGCAGCCTTTCATGAACAGGGTAGTCCTGATACCAGGACCATCTTGAATCGAGAACTTCTGGATATTGAATAGTAATCCTATCTGTTCATCTGCAATGTCTGATATCATTTGCATCTCTGATGGCATGCGTTATTACGCTGGGGATAAAACGGCCGCCTCCCGGGCTTCATCAAGAGACCCTATCACAAGATAGCATGGGGCGGATACCCCACGCTATCTTGTGCGCAACCGTGCTCTATGACACGAACTAGCTTAGGGCCTGTTCTGTTCTTTCAATGATACTGTCCTGGCTATAATCAGGCAGGTCGACAAAGTGCGCGCTATAGCCCGCGACCCTCACGATAAGCTCAGAATATTCTTCTGGCTTGACTTGCGCCTCACGAAGTTGTTTGCTGTTGACCACATTGAACTGGATGTGAGGGATTTCCTTTTTGTACCAAACCTTAAGATAATCGGCAAAAAGCTCCTTATTCTCTCCTTCCAGGAAGGTGGGCATGAAGCGTTGGTTAAATAACTCGGTATGCATGTAAGGAACCTTACCTACTGAGTTCAGCACGGCGGTCGGACCCTCGTTGTCGGTTCCCGACATCGGCGACAGGGAGCCGTCGGCCAGCGACATGCAAGCCATTCTTCCATCCGGGCTGGCACCAGCCGCCAGACCCATCATGGTGTACCCGCTGGCAGTGCTGCCATCCATGGTAAACGAATAGCCCCAGGCGTCCTTGAACTTGCTAACAGTGTCGTTCATCCCGACCAGGAACCGCACTGCCCAGTCATCGGCGAAGTCGTCGTCGTTGCCGTACTTCGGTGCATTGAGGAAGTCCTGTCGCATCACCTCGTACCCGGACCAGTTGGCGTCCAGCGCCTGTATCAGTTCCTCCATGGTGTATCTCTTCTGCTCGAACACGAGGCGCTGAATCGCGGCGAGCGAGTTCGCCGCGTTGATCCCACCGAAAGGAGTGACCTCCGGCCAGGTGTCGTCCTCCTTGTGAAAGCGCACCAGGTCGATTCCTCGCTCCAGCGTCTCGTCCATGAGCAAGGAGTTGCACGGATCGGCCCTGTGCTCCAGCAACACCTGCTGCGCGATGTTCCACGAAACCGCGCCGGTCCTCACGTAGTACTTCAAACGCTCGAAGTAGGCCTCCATGACTTCGTCCGCCGACTGCATCTCCGTCACCTTCTTGCCGGCGGCGAGGACCACGCTGCCGCACCGGGCCCCCTGGTCATTGAGGCGCAGGACCTGGCCGAGGACCTCGGGGCAGTTCATCACGGAGCCGGGCGCCAGGCCGGAGCTCTGCATGCCCTTACCCATAACGTTGTTGGCAGCGCATGCGCACACCTGGACCTTCTTGGCGTCCTCGGCGTTAAATCCTCTCTGAATTGCCCACTTCTCCAGCAGATCCCTGTTGAAGTAGGAGGGGTGCCCGAGGCCTGTTCGACCGAGATCAATCGCCGCCGAGATGACATCCGGCGAGATCCCGGCGTGATATTGGAGCGCTACCGGCGGCTGGGACAGGTGCAGGTTGCCGAGCGTCTCCATGATGATGAAGCTGAGCTCGTTGGAGGCGTCTTTTCCATCGGTTGTTGTGCCGCAGATATTGGCAGTGTACAAGGTGTTGGCACCGGATACGCCGGCGAACTTCGGCGGCCACTCGAGCGGCGCGCCAATCTCCTGGATCTTCAGGAAGAGGCACTCGACAAGCTCGACCGCGTCATCCCGCGTGATCCGCCCGGATTCGATGTCCGCCTGGTAGTACGGCCACCAGATCTGATCAAACCTAGTGCCGCAGCCGTTGCCCCATCTGGCGAAATAGTTGGCGACGACCTCGACTGTCCAATAGAACTGCAGGCACTCTTGTAACGTTCGGGGTGGCCGGGCGGGGACGTGCTCAAGGATGTCCGCCATCTCCACCAGTTCCCCTCTCCGCTTCTCGTCGCGCTCTTGCGCTGCCTGCTGCCGGGCCGTCTCGGATAGCCTCTGGCCATAGCGTATGATCGCCTTGCCGCAGCGCACCATCGCCTGCCATTCGTAGCGCTTGGCCAGGTATTCGGCCGGATCCAGCTCCTCGACCCTGGCATCCAGCTCTGCGAGCTTGGCCTCGGCCATCTC
>JAAXQM010000136.1 GCA_012974295.1 Dehalococcoidales bacterium | reverse complement strand
GTAAAAAGAGGCTCACCTGTATACAGAAATCGGCAAAAGAAGTGGTGCCCCCAAGGGAACTCGAATCCCTGTCTCCAGCTTGAAAGGCTGACGTCCTAGACCGCTAGACGATGGGGGCCTTTTCGACCTTTATATATTAACACAGCGGGGATAGCTTGCCTATGGATAGACCGCAGACCCTTCGAGCCCCATCCTTTCCGGGAGGCCAAGCATAAGGTTCATATTCTGCACCGCCTGACCGGCTCCTCCCTTTATCAGGTTGTCGATGCAGCTAATAACAATGAGCCGCTCCGTCCTGGGATCGATGGTGGGGTGAATTAAGCACAGGTTTGTGCCCAGGGTTTGCTTGGTCTGGGGAGGTGTGTCAACGACCCGGACAAAGGGTTCATCCCGGTAGAATTCCGTGTAGAGCTCCAACACTTTCTTTTTTTGCTCTTCTACACTGCCCTTCCCTACGTTGACCTTAGCGTAGCATGTAGTAAGCATACCTCGGCTCATCGGTATGAGATGGGGCACAAAGGTCACCGCGAGTGCGAGGGCTGGGTTCAATCTACCGAGCTCCTGAGTGATCTCAGGCAGATGCCTGTGCCCCTCAAGGGCATAGGCAGAGACGTTTTCATTCACCTCGGCGAAATGGGTCCTCAGGCTTAACGTTCTCCCTGCGCCGGAGACCCCGGACTTGGCATCGATTATTATATCTGACTCGATGAGGCCCTCCTTAACTGCGGGGGCCAGAGCCAGTATGGCGCTGGTGGGGTAGCATCCGGGGTTAGCCACCAGGCGGCTTGAGGCGATCTGGTTACGATGAAATTCAACCAGGCCATAAACAGCCTCGCCGAGAAGCTGCGGGACGGGATGGGTAAAGCCATACCACTTATCATAGTCTTTAGCCTCTCTAAGCCTGAAGTCGGCACTGATGTCGATTACCTTAATTCCCCGCTCCAGCGCTGCAACGACGGCTTCAGCGCTCGTCTTGTGCGGGAGCGCCGAGAAGACCAACGTTACTTCTCCAAGCTCAGGCTCGATCGTCAGATTCATGTCGGCAAGGTGGGGCAGTACCTCGCCCAGCTTCTGCCCTGCGGTACTTCTCCCCGTAATCGAATGGACATCGACCTGGGGATGTTGATGAAGGATCCGGGCAAGCTCCATACCTATATATCCTGTAACGTTTATAATGCCTACTTTTACCATCATGGCGATTGCACCTCCGTTAAACCAATTAGTTTCTCCTCGCTCTCCTCTTTGACCGCTCTATCTCTTTCAGCCTTTCATCGTTAATCCCGAAGTGATGAGCTATTTCGTGACGTACCGTTTCTGCAACCCCGTGAACTATTCCACTATCGGAGCGATACGTCATTTCAATAGGTTTCTGGAAAATGGTTATCTTATCCGGCACAGTCATCGCATGCCTTTTCCCCTGTCGGGTCAGTGGGATACCCTCATAAAGGCCTAGGAGCTCTCCTCTCCCCCGCAGTCCGACGCTAGCCAGCTGATCGCGGGTCGGCCAATCCTGAACTACTACATCTATGTTCTCCAGGCTCTCCAGGAACTCCGGCGGCAAGCTCTCAATCGCTTCAGCTACCAGTTGCTCGAATTGCTCCCTTTCCATAGACACACCCTTCCAGAAGTATACACTCACTGCATCGGGGGCGCTGTGCTCTACATACTCTTCTGCCATGCGCCAATACGTTGATGTGAAATTGATAGATCGCCTCCGCGGGTATGAGCTCCTCCAGTACCTGATGCGCCCGCGCCGGCGAGACCTTTGGGCCAATGAGCCCCAGGCGTCTGCAGACCCGGTAAACATGCGTATCAACCGGTAGTGCCGGCATTCCCAGAGAGAATAGAAGCACGCAGTTCGCCGTTTTTGGTCCTACCCCCGGCAGCGATTGAAGCCATGCCCTGGCCTCAGGTAGTGGGAGTTGACCAAGGAATCCCAGGTCCAGGGAGCTATGATCATTCAGAATTCGATTTAGGATCGACTTGATCCTGGGTGCCTTAATCCTGCTGAGCCCGCCACACGCGATGGCCTTAGCGATCTCATCGATACTTGCCTCTGCCACCCTATCCCAGGTGCCGAATGTCGAAATTAGGCTATCAAATGCCCGGTGAGAGTTCACATCCGATGTGTTTTGAGAAAGGATAGCCCTGATTAGCTCGGACAGTGGGTCGTGTTGCGATTGCCACTGGGGGAGGCCATACTCCTGTGCTAAAAAGCGGATAACATCATTTATGGTCATAGCGTTCTCAAATGGCAGGTATCGTTGATCAAGGTGACGGTCGCCTTTCCCTCCTTGATTTCAAAACGGTTGATTGCTGTAGTGTCCTGCTCTATCTGCCAGAAGTGGGAATTATCCAGTCCCAGAAGATGGCAAAGGAGCACCTTACAGACCACCCGGTGAGTTACCAGGGTAACCATCCCATTTTCGTGTCGCGCCGCTACGTCATCGATAGTGGCAACAGCCCTTTTACGTACTTCCTCCAGACTCTCTCCCTGAGGAATCTCAAGCCTGTGGGGGCTATTATGCCAGAGTTCGAATAGCTCAGGGTAATTCTGCTTTACCTCGCCGATGGAGAGCCCCTGCCAAACACCAAAGTTCATATCAATAATCCCATCAAGCGGCACTACCGGGAGGCTAAGACGGTTGGCGATAATCTGAGCGGTGGCCATTGTTCGTTTAAGCGGGCTTGAATAGATAGCTTCCACCTCCCATTGCGCGATCCGCGGCGCTGCCGCCTCCGCCTGCCCTAGCCCGGTTTCATCCAGCTCGATGTCTATCCACCCCCTAAACCTCTCGTTTTTATTCCATTCAGTCTGCCCATGTCTGACTAGTACAATTTGAGTCAAACGAGCCTCCTTCCAAGTTCAAACTAGCCCCTCCTCCCTCAGGGCGTTGATAATATATTGAATCTCGGGGCCGGTTAGTCCAAAGCGATGCAAGGTATGACGCACGATCTCCAGGCCAGCCTCAAACTCAGGGCGCACCAACTCGGCCACGCCAAGGGTGCGAAGCGTCTGTCCCTCATCATCGAAGTGAATTCGGGCTACCACATCCAGTTTGGGGTTAATCTTCAATGCGTTCCTCACCGTCAGTTCTGTTGCTGTGGGCTCATGGAAGGTGATCACTAACACCTTTGCCTTATCAAGAACAGCCCGTGAAAGTATCTCAGGGTTACTCGCATCCCCATAGATATGGGGAACCCCTTTAGCATGGAGGGTATCGATAATCCTCGGATCGTTGTCGATCACCAGATAGGAAAAGCTCCTTCTCTCCAGAACCATACCAAGATTTCGCCCGACGAGACCATGCCCGCAGATTACCACGTGGTTACTAAGCTGGAAACCCCGGCTAAAGTGGGTATCGGTGAGATCGGCCAAAATACGGGCGAACCTTTTACCTTGGCTGAGCCTTTTATAGAGAAGCGATGCCCCTCCCAGGGCGAAGGGAGTCAGTAATATAGTAATAACCGCGCTGGTTAAGGTCAAGTCATATAAATATTTGGACATAGCACCTGCGCTCAGGGCGACTGCGGCCAGCACGAAGCTGAATTCCCCGATCTGAAACATCCCGGCACCGACGTACAACATGGTTTTGACACTATAACCGAAGAGCCTTGGTATAAGGGAGCAGATAATAAACTTGCCACCGACAATCGCTGCTACCACTACACTAACCGCCCCCAGATTTTCCACCAGGAAGCGTGGATCGACAAGCATGCCCAGAGAAACAAAAAACAGGGTGGCAAAGATATCGCGTAGAGGGATCATCTCGGCTAGGGCCTGGTGGGCATACTCCGACTCGCTTATCAGCAGCCCGGCCACGAAAGCACCTAATGCCAGTGATATCCCGAAGTAATCACTGGCAAAGGCTACTGTTAAAACTAGTCCAAATACTGCCAGCAAGAAAAGCTCGCGGGAACGCAGCCCTGTCACCCGCCTCATTACCCGGGGCAGGACCCACAGCCCGAGAACAAGCATCCCCCCAAGAAAAAGCACTGCTTTTAACACCGCTATACCCAGTGCAGTTGCCCAACCTGATTCTCCGATGACTGGAATGACGACCATCATCGGTATCACTGCCAGGTCCTGTACTAGCAGGATGCCTATCATGATGCGGCCATGAGCTGTGTCCAGCTCGCCCCGCTCCATGAGGAGCTTGAGCACGACCATGGTGCTGGAGAGGGCGATGAAAAAGCCGAACAAAACTGCTTCCTGCAGTGGCCACTGAAGTAATAGGCCGATTACTAAACCCAGAGCTATGGTAGAGAGGATCTGAATTATGCCACCGATGATGGCGACTCGCCCTGTGCGCCTCATCGTTTTAAGGGAGAACTCTAGGCCCAGGGTGAAAAGGAGAAGAACAACACCGATTTCTGCCACGGTACTGATCTGTTCCACATCGTGAACCAAATGAAAACCGTAGGGACCGACAGCAATACCTCCAATAAGATAGCCTAATATGACTGGCAATCCGAGGCGACGGGCAATTACCCCGCCGATAAAGGCAGCAACCAGAACGATGACCAGGATAATCAGATCCAGATTTTCCATTACTTGTACTCTGGAAAGCGTATTACGCTATTCTAGCACAGGATAAATGTGTAGACCAATTATTGACATTGGGCCTGCTCTCTCGGTAAACTGAGCCTGCCACCAAAGACAAACAAGGTTGACTGGTATATTGGGAATGTGGGGGAACTCCGATTGTAAATAATTAGAAGCTGCTTATTAAGTGAGACCGTTGAAGAAGAGGTGCAGGATACTTCCTGCCGGGGGTCTGGGGGTGTCCCCCAGCTTTAGAAGTCCCCCAAGATTGGGGGATATAGGGGGTTGATTGAGATTCTTCTAGCGGTCTTATATGAATCGAGGTTTTAATTGACAGCAAATGAGCAAATACGCGATAAGATCGCTGACGCCCTGAAGGGGCAGGACGCTGATTATATTGAGGTCCGCATCGAGGAGCGAGAGGCGAGCCATATCCAATACCGGGGTAGGGAACTGGAGGATATTGGCCGCAGCACCAGCCTCGGGGGGAATGCTCGCGCTCTGGTTAGGGG
>JAAXQM010000276.1 GCA_012974295.1 Dehalococcoidales bacterium | reverse complement strand
GTCTTCAACACCTACTTCCTGGTACAATATACCGCGGGGGTCAATGCCTATCCCCGGAGCCTTCGCGCAGAAGCCATGACAGCCCGTCACCCTTATCTCTACCCTTTCCTCCAGCCCTTGGCTCTTGATTTCAGCCAGCAGCGCATCGCGCACCTCGAGTGCTCCGTGGGCACGGCAGCCGGTAGTGCATACTCGTACGCATGTTTCCGGCTGTCCACCCTGTCGCAGGAGTGTATCGCGGTATGAACTAAGCTCTAAGACGCTCTTTAACCTTTCCATAACCCCATTTAATCTCCTGCATTGTCGTATTGCTGAAGGATGTTTCTCACCTTCGGCGGAGCGAGCTTTCCGTAATAGTTCTTATTCACCATCATTGCTGGAGCCAGGAAACACGTACCAAGACAGGGTACCGTCTCCAGAGTGAAATTCATATCAGGTGTCGTTTCGCCTTCCTCAACATCAAGGTTCTGCTTAACTATCTTCAATATCGTTCGCCCACCACGCACGTGGCAGGCCGTTCCCCGGCACACCCGGACGATGTTCTTTCCTCTGGGCGTCGTATGGAACTGCTCATAGAAGGTGATAACTCCCTGCACCTGAACGGGAAACAGGCCTGTGCCTCTGGCTATAGGCTCGATCGCCTCGGGAGGGATATACCCAATCTCGTCCTGAACCTCCTGAAGGAGGGGGATCAGAGGCCACTTCTGATCTTGATATCGAGACAAGATCTCGTCTACTTGCTTCAGGTCGGGTTTGGCCGTTTCTACTGTCTTATCCAAGAAGCTATATCCTTTCTAGCTTTACAGCGCATGCTTTTAGCGCGGGGGTTTTTGATAGGGGGTCCAGCACGATGTCGAACAGTTGATTGACGGGGGTTGATGAGAAAGAATTGGGCATGACAATCACTCCATCGGGCAGCGTGGTTGTGAATCTAACAACGGTGGTTACTTCACCTAGGGGCGAGATAACCTTGACCTCATCACCTTGTCCGATCCCAATTTGCTCCGCATCTGATGGGCCGATTTCCACATAGGCCTCTGGAGAAAACTCGCTCAGCCTTGGTGACCTGGATGTTTTGGAACCTGTCCCCGAGTGATGAAGGATGCTTCCCACAAGCAGGGTGAAGTTGTATTCATCCCCTGGTATCTCTACCGGTGGCTCGTACTGCACCGGGGAGAAGCGACCGAATCCACTTGGAAACTGACCTTTATATAAACGCCTGTTTCTGAAGGGGTCTCTGTCCAATTCATCCCGGCGTTCTCCCTTTGTCTCTGTGCTTCCGTAGCCAATGCCCTGATACAAAGGAACCAAATCCCGGATCTCGTCCATAACCTGTTGTAGCGATGAATATGGCATTGGGCATCCCATACTGTTCGCCAGCCGGAGAACGATTTCCGAGTCCGGCAAGCTGTCTCCCAAAGGTTCGACGACCTTGCGCACGCGCTGAACCCTTCCCTCGAAGTTGGTGAAAGTACCTTCCTTTTCGGCGAAGCTCGCGGCGGGCAGAACTACGTTTGCCAGCTTTGCTGTTTCGGTAAGGAACATATCTTGAACAACTAGGAAGTCGAGTGACTCCAGAACTTCTTTTACAAGAGTCGAGTTGGGAAAGCTCAAGACCGGATTCTCTCCCATAATATACATGCTCATAACTTTCCCATCTTTAGCATGCTCAATCATTTCTACAGCGGTTAGCCCGACATCAGCAGACAGGGAGGTGCCCCAGCAGTCTGCGAACTTCTTGATTGACTCGGTATCCTCTACGGACTGGTATCCAGGGAGTAAATTGGGTATGGTACCCATGTCGCAAGCACCCTGCCCGTTGCAATCCCTTTGCAGTGCATAAATGCCACCCCTGCGTCCAATATTCCCAGTCAACATTGCAAGGTTTGCAAGAGCCATTACACAGTTTGTTCCGGTTACATGCTGGGTTATTCCCGCTCCATAGACTATAGAGGCGGTGGTTGCCCCCGCGAATAGCTGAGCGGCGTGACGCATGTCATCACTGGGGACACCGGTAACCTGTTCCACGTACTCAGGTGTATACCTCTCCAATTCACTGCTCAGAGCCTCGAAGTTGTCTGTTTTCCTCGTTACAAATTCCTCATCCAGCAGTCCCTCAGTGACAATAACTCTTGCCATGCCATTTATAAACGCAATGTCAGTGCCGATTTTTGGCCTTAGCCAAAGGTGAGCAAATGAAGAGAGCCCCGTTTGTAACGGGTCGATAAGCAGCAACTTGGCACCTTTGTATTTGACCGCCCGCTTTACGGCATATTCGACAATGGGGGCGGCAGAGGTGAGATTGACCTCGGTGACCAGTATCACATCTGACTGCTCCAGGGCATCCAGATGGTTGGTGGTACCTGGAAAGCCGACGGGCGATCCGAGGCCTATGATGTTTGCAGCGCTGTACAGGCGACTGCCATTATCGATATTGTTTGTGCCTAATATGCTCCTGGCAAACCGCTGCAGCAGGTAATTCTCCTCATTGGTGCACTTTGATGAACTTAGGAGAGCAAGGCTACCAGAGCCATAATTTTCCTTAATACGTTTGAATTCAGAGGCTACCAGGCCCAAAGCCTCTTCCCAGGATACTACCTGAAAATCTCCGTTCACCTTAACCAGGGGACTCGTGAGCCTTTCCGCGCTACGTGTAAAATCGAAGCCGTAACTTCCCTTGACGCAGAGTGTGCCGCGGTTAACCGTGCTCCCTTTGCCTGGTCTGGCCCGCACTATTTGATTGTCCTTAACCTCCAGATCGATGTTGCACCCGCAACCGCAGAACGGGCAGATGGTTGACACTATAGCGGCGGTTGTCCCGCTGTATGGCCGTTTCGTTTCCATCAATGCACCTGTAGGGCAGATTGCGACACAGGTGCCACAGAACGTGCATTCTGATTTCTCCAGTGGCTCATCGTTCAGCGTCGCTGGCTTCGAGGTAAATCCTCGGTTGATGTACTCGATGGCACCCTGGACGACGAGTTCATGGTCTGCCCTAATGCACTTGGCACATAGAATGCACTTGCTTAGGTCCCTTTCGATGAAAGGGTTGACCTCTTCGATGGTAGCCAGCTGGGGGATCTTCACGAGTTCAATTAAGCCGACCTCCATATCTGAGGCGATCTTGCGCAGCTCGCAGCGGTTGCCCTTGTCGCATACCAGACAGGTATCGGGATGACTAGCCAATATGAGTTTGAGTATCATCTTGCGGCGTTCCATCACTTTGGGCGATTTTGTATTAATTACCATTCCTGGCTCTATTGGTGTAACGCAGGATGCCGAGAGCCTGCCCGAGCGTTCGTCTTCAACCAGGCAGATACGGCATGCCCCAATTGGAATCAAATGAGGATCATAGCAAAGTGTGGGTATATCCACACCTGATTCTCGTGCAAGCTCCAGTATGGTCATCCCTGGATGGCCGCTTACTTCTACTCCATTAAGTGTAATAGTGATGGCTTCCAATGACAGCCTCCTCGGAATATAGGGGCAAGCGATGTGAGTTTTCCATAATATACCAATATAGAGACCGTTGAAAGAGTCTCAATTACCCCCCTAATCACCCAATCTTGGGGGGGCTTTTTAAACCTGCCCAGATATAATCGGGTACCTCTTTTTCAGCAATCTCATATTGTATTAGGGCTCAGTCTGACCCGGGTCTAGGCCGTTGCAGACGCTTTCCCACATAGTGGACAGCCCGTATAGCGTTCACAAGCTGGGCGCTAGCAGCTCGCTTAGGTATGAATCCATAAGCTCCTAACTGCTCAGCAGCAAGGATATTTTCTTCGTCATCGTACTGAGATAACATTACCACTCTTGTTTTGGGGTATTTCTTATATATCTGCTTTGTGGCTTCTAGTCCGTTCATTTCAGGCATCATTATGTCCATTATCACAATATCCGGTGAGAGTTTGTCTACTTTTTCCAGTGACTCTTTCCCGTTCTCAGCTTGACCTATCACCTCGATATCAGTTTGTAGTTCCAGTACAGATTTAATGCCATCCCTAACGACCGAGTGATCATCTACTATGAGAACTCTTATGCGTTTGGTTGCCTTGGCCAGAATCGTCTGGGCTCTGGTGGCCAGCGCGCCAGGCTCAATTGGCTTGGCTACGTAGTCCTCAGCGTCCATCAACGCCGCCTCGTCTCTCCTCCACCCTTTGACGAGCTGTTTCTCTGGTGGTGCATCCATGACTATGATAGGTAAATCTTTTGTCTTTGGGTTCTCTCTCAACCATTGATGCAGCGAGAAAGCCTCACCACGGGGGCTCAGTGTACCCAGAATTACAAGATCAGGGTTTAGCGTTTTAACGGCCTCCTGTGCTTCAGCCTTGGTGGCAGCGATAGCAACCTCACATACCTCACTCTGCAATGCAGACTGTAAAGTCAAAGCAAATTCCGGTTCATCATCTACGATTAGGATTTCCCTCTTTTCTTCTAGCTTCTCTTCCATAACTACCCTCGCAATGTCAACACGATTGTTTAATAATAGAGTAACCGCTTCTATACGTGAATAGGGATTTACCCCTAGATATGGCAGAATTGTCCCTCGAATCGCTGGAAATTACCCCCTAATTAGCCAAAGAGAAAAGCAGGAAGCGATCACTAATGTTCGCCCCCCACTTTATGGTTCAACTGAGGAAAGCACATGAATCGTTACCCTTATTGATAGGAGATCGCTAAGAAAGAGGTGCAAGATATTTCCTGCAGGGGGTCTGGGGGTGTCCCCCAGCTATAAAAGTCCCCCCTCTCCTTGCGCCCTCCATCTGTCATTCCCGCGCAGGCGGGAATCCAATGAATAAACTATCGTCATCGCGGTGAGCCGAAGCCCTGAGTTTAGCTCAGGGGTAGCGCGGCAATCTAAGGGAGTCCAGAGGGAATACCCTTTGGTGGGGGTCTGGGGGTGTCTCTCGGACTAACTTTCTCCCCCCCTTCTTTCGTCCTCTATCTGTCATTCCCGCGCAGGCGGGAATCCAGTAAATAAACTATCGTCATTGCGGTGAGCCGAAGCCCTGAGTTTAGCTCAGGTGTAGCGCGGCAATCTAAGGGAGTCCAGAGGGAATACCC
>JAAXQM010000072.1 GCA_012974295.1 Dehalococcoidales bacterium | reverse complement strand
GATATAGACAGAGCAAAAGCGAAAAGAAAACTATCCCGAAGACTCAATTACCTATCGGAGAAGTACGGATTTACTTACAACAGGGTGTTCATACGCAATCAAAGGACAAGGTGGGGCAGTTGCTCTCATAAAGACAATATTAGTCTGAATGTGAAACTGATCAGGTTACTCGATGAACTAATTGATTACGTGATTCTGCATGAGCTCGTCCATACTCGATTCAAGAACCACAGCAAGCAATTCTGGGATGAGTTAGATAAAATTCTGGTAAACGCGAAGGGTATTGACGCCGAACTAAAGCAGTACACATTAGAATTGTTATAGACAACGCTACCGCCTTCTGTAGCCCAATCTCAGGACTAACCCCTTAATCCGTGGATTGTATTTGTCATTGCCCGACTTGATCGGGCAATCCAGACATTGGCTCTGCATACTTCCTGGATCATCCGGCTTGACCGGATGATGACCTTTGTATCGGATTATGACCTCTTAGCCGCATGATGACTCACTAACCAAGTGTTTGACTCCTCATAAGAGTCGAACGTAAAGCAAAGATGATTCGCGTGGATTATCACTTGTCAGGCGGTACTTGGAATCTAAGCTCACGGATTTAGATAACAGTCGAACATTGCCAGCTATTTACCAAATGTTTATAATGGGGCGTTAGAGCACTTATTAATAGAGGCTGCTGAAAAAGAGGCGCAGGATACTTCCTGCCGGGGGTCTGGGGGTGTCCCCCCAGCTTTAAAAAGCCCCCCAAGACTGGGGGATATAGGGGGTTGATCATGGCTCTTTTAGCATTCTCTAATCGAGCAGACCTAAGAATGATATCAAGGGAAGGGGGATAGTCGATGCCGCAATACACTACGGAGCAGATACGCAATGTGGTGCTACTTTCCCATTCGGGTGCCGGTAAGACAGCGCTCTCCGAGGCTATGCTATATAGCACGGGGGCAATCACGCGCTTGGGCAAGGTGGACCAGGGGAACACTACCTCGGACTACGATCCTGATGAGGTGAAACGCAAGAGCAGTATCTACCTCTCCCTTGTGCCCTGTGAGTGGCAGGGGATGAAGGTAAATATCATGGACACCCCGGGTTATGCTGACTTCATCGGTGAGGTGATGGCAGCGGTGCGTGTTGCTGATAGCGCGGTCATCGTGGTATGCGCTGCCTCCGGTGTGGAGGTGGGTACCGAGCTCTCCTGGGGATATTCCGATGAACAAAAGATCCCGCGACTGGTCTTTGTTAACAAGATAGATCGCGAAAATGCCGACTTCTTTAAGGTTGTAGAGGAGCTTCAAGCGCATTTCGGGAAAATGTGCCTGCCTATAGAACTCCCCATTGGTGCTCAGCAGAATTTTACAGGGGTGGTCGATCTCATCACCATGAAGGCTTATTCACAGGATCAGGAAGGGGAGATCCCGGATTCCCTCAGAGGTCAGGCTGAAGAGTTTCGTGATAAGCTGGTAGAGGCGGTTGCGGAAACAGACGATGACCTCATTACCAAATACCTGGAAGGGGAGGCACTCACAGAGGAGGAGATTCGCCGGGGTTTGCGCGTGGCCACCGTCAGCGGGCACCTGGTGCCCGTTCTTGTCGGCTCTGCACTGGAGAATCTGGGCACTACAAGACTGTTGGATTCCATTAGCCACTACCTGCCTTCCCCTAAGGATCGAGACCCTATCTCGGCAACAAACACTCAGACGAAGCAGGATGAAACCATTGAACTCGATCCTACTGCCCCCCTGGCCGCCCTGGTGTTTAAAACCAGCGCCGATCCCTATGTGGGCAAGCTTACCTATTTCAGAGTTTTTTCAGGCACTATTAATAGCGACTCCATAGCATGGAATGCTACCAGGAATAGTCAGGAACGCGTTGCGCAGCTATTTATGATTAGGGGTAAGGTTCAGGAGCCTGTACCCTACCTTATCGCGGGCGATATTGGGGCCGTAGCGAAGCTGGCGGAGACGAGTACCGGGGATACACTCTGCGGGAAAGACCATCCACTGGCACTGCCCGCTATTGCATTCCCCCTCCCCACTATGAGCGTGGCAGTACACCCCAAGACCAAAGCGGACCTGGATAAGCTGGGCTCGTCCCTATCAAGGATCGCTGAGGAGGACCCTTCCCTTCACGTTCGCCGCGATGCCGATACTGCGGAGACTATTCTCTCAGGTATGGGCGAAGCCCAACTGGAGGTGGTGGCAGAGAAGATGCAACGCAAGTTTGGGGTTGACGTACTGATAGAAATTCCCAAGATCCCTTATAAGGAAACAATTACCAGCTCGGTAAGGGCGGAGTACAAGCATAAGAAGCAGACGGGGGGACACGGTCAGTATGGTCATGTCTTTCTGGAGATGGAGCCATTGCCCCGGGGAACGGGCAATGAATTTAGTAGTCGAATCGTTGGCGGTTCTGTTCCCAAGAACTATTTCCCTGCGGTGGAGAAAGGGGTCATGGAGGCCCTTCAAGAGGGGGTGCTGGCGAAGCAACCTGTGGTTGACATAAAAGTAACACTATACGATGGTACGTTTCACGCAGTTGATTCCTCAGAAATGGCTTTCAAGGTAGCTGGCTCCCACGCTATGAAAAAGGGGCTCTCTGACGGAGACCCTGTTCTGCTGGAGCCAATAATGACTATGAGAATCACGGTTCCCGAGAGCTTCACCGGCGATATTATGGGCGACCTTAACAGCAAGCGTGCCAAGGTGATGGGAATGACCCCGCAGGGTGGGTGGAGCGTCATTGAAGCTCGGGCACCTCTCTCCGAGGTACAGCGCTATGCCATAGACATGCGCTCCATTACCCAGGGGAAGGGCAGCTTCCAGATGGAGATGAGCCATTATGAGGAGGTGCCGGCTCACATCACACAGCGCATCACCGCAGAGGGGGAGAAGGAAAAGGGGGACAAAGTTTAGAACCACGCCAAGTATGCCTTATTATTAGAGACCGCTGAAAAAGATATGCAGGATACTTCCTGCCGGGGGTCTGGGGGTGTCCCCCAGCTTTTGACATCCCCCAAGATTGGGGGATAGACGGGGTTGATTGAGAGTATTTAAACAGTCTCTATTCGGGTAATCGGCATGATATAATTACCGAAGTATCTGGTATAGCAATAATAAAAAACACCGCCTGTCACTATGGCAGGCGGTGTTTTTTATTATAAACGGTATTTATTACTTAGCCGAGAAGCTCCTTCACCTTCTCAGTGAAGGCGGGGAGTACCTTCTTGTAGTCGCCGACAACCCCGAAGCGAGCCTCCTTGAATATATTGGCCTCGGGGTCCTTGTTAATAGCGACGATGTTTTTCGATCCGGAACATCCCGCGATGTGCTGACTGGAGCCGGACAGGGCCACTGCGATATAGAGGGTAGGGCTTACGATCTTTCCGGTGAGCCCGACTTGAAGCGATGCTGGCACCCAGCCGTTATCGCAGGGCGGCCTGGTGGCCCCTATTGCCGCGCCCAATGCCTTTGCCAGCGGTTCCAGTTCCTGGAAGCCTTCAGCACCGCCTATACCGCGCCCGCCGGTGACTATGATATCGGCATCCTCCAGCTTGATCCCGGTAACCTCTTCTTTTACCGTATCGACAACCTTTGTCCTGATAATTGAGGGGTCAAGCCCAGCCTCGATACTGGTTACCTCCCCCTTCCTGGCATCATCCCTTTCCAATGGATCCAGTGCCTTTGCCCTCACTGCTGCCATTTGAGGCCTGGTATTCTCGCAGATATAGACCGCCCTCGCATTGCCGCCGTATACCGGTCGGGTCTGGAGCAGGAGCTTGGAGTCGGGGTCAATATCGAGCTCTACACAGTCCATGGAGACCGCAGTATCCAGTCTGAAGGCCAATCTTGGTGCCAGGTCGCGTCCCATCGATGTTGTTCCAAACAACAGGATGCTGGGCGAAACCTGCTTCACCACCTTTTCCATAACCGCCACATAGGCGTCTGTTTGATAATCTTTAAGCAGAGCGTCATCAACGATATAGGCCTTGTCTGCTCCAAAGGCTATTGCCTCTTTACCCAGGTCGCCAAGGCTAACGCCCATCAAAACTACAGAGAGTTCTTCCCCAAGTTTATCGGCAAGCTTCCGGCCACCGCCGAGAAGCTCCAGAGTCATTGCTGTCAGCTTACCTCTCTCGAAGCTTCAGCGCCAGGTTGACCGCTGCGTCCTCGGGGTTCTCTCCCTCGATGATTTCGCACTTCCCTTCTTTAACGGGGATGAATAGCTTGTGCACCTTAGCGCGTGCTCCACCGGCACCGAGCTTTGCTGCATCGGCGCCTATGTCCTGCGCATTCCAGGTAGGCACCTCCTTCTTCGCTGCCGCCATAATTCCCTTAAGCTTTGGATACCGTGGCTCGCCAAGCTCGTTTGACACCATGATCAGCAGTGGGGTAGATGCTTCGATTACTTCGTAACCATCGGTGACCACCCGCTCTACCTTGACGTTACCGTTGACAAGCTCTACATTCTTGGCCGGTGTAATAGCAGGTATCCCCAGAATCTCGGCGATACCGGAACCCACCTGGCCGGCATCCCAATCCGCTGCCTGGCGGCCACAAAAGATCAGGTCATATTCCCCCACCTTCTTGATGGCCATCGCCAGGGCATAGGCTGTGGTGTGGCTATCGCTGCCTTCGAAGGCGGGATCCTGAAGCAGGATCATCTCATCGGCACCCATAGACAGTGGTTTTTTAATTACATCCATTACAAAGTTCTTGCCCAGGCTTAACACAGTGATCTTGCCGCCTTGAGCATCCTTGATCCGCAGCGCTGCCTCCACCGCCTGTTCATCGAAGGGGCTAACCACCTGCGATACGCCCGCCGCAGGCAAAACCTGTTTTGCCGCCTCGTCGACCTTGAAACTGCCTGGTGGTGCCTCCGGATCGGCTATTTGTTTAACACAAACGATCATATTGGGCATGAAGAGTCCCCCTTTCTAAGTCTTATGTTGCGCAAATTAATTTTAGCATGTGGGCGTAGGGGATGTCTAGCCGATGTACTTATAACGTCAAACTTGACAAAACAAGGGAAGCATGGTACATTTTAAATACAAAATAGTACTAAATAATAGTAAAAAAATAAGAAAAGTTAATTACGCTGCACTTGACAAGCTGTGGGAGCCGTGATACTTTTTTTTGGTGAAAATTGGATAAAATACAATATTCTGAATTGATGGAGGGGTTTATTACATGAGCGATCTAATGACTACTAAGGAAGCAGCGGAGTATCTAAAGCTGAATTACATGACCGTGTACAAACTATCCCAGCGAGGCCGCATTCCTGCATCAAAGATAGGGGGAAACTGGAGGTTCCGCAAGGACCTCCTCGATGATTGGCTCGCCAAACAGGCAACGGTGGTTGAAGGGACTGTGCTTGTCGTTGACGACGACCCGGAGATACGTGAAATACTTAAAGAAGTTATTTCGCGGAAGGGGTTTAAGGTTACAACTGCAGAGAGTGGTGAGCTTGCTCTTAAGGAAATGGAAAAACAGCACTTCGACCTGATATTTTTAGACCTGGTATTACCGGGGATGAGTGGTGTAGACGCACTCGGTGCGATAAAGGAAAAGGATAAGAAAGCGGTGGTGGTCATTGTAACCGGTCATGGTGATGATCCTATAGCCTTGGATGCGATGTCGCTGGGTCCCCTGTTTCTCATTCGAAAACCCTTCCGGACAAGTGATATCGTTGAGGTTCTAAATGCTATGGTCAGGGTGAGGTGATAAACCACGATGTCGGGCGTTGGATAGAGGGGGAACACTGATCACTGGAACCGCTGGTTCTATAATAGGTTAGCTCTAATATGTATATTGGCGAAGATAATCCTCGTTCAGAGGATTTAGTTGTCTTAGAGCCTCTAAATATAAGTGGGGTCTCAAAATGAGTACTGCAAGGGAGCTCATCCACCAGGGAAAGAATAAGGAGATATGGCAGAAGTACTGCGGTTTCATAGATTTTACCGTTGACGAGTTCGTTGAAACCCAGAGTCATTTGCTCCTGGAGCAATTGAGATTGCTTCAGGACTGCGAGCTTGGCCATAGGCTGCTGTGGGGGCTGAAGCCTTCAAGCATTGAGGAGTTTCGCCAGAAAGTTCCCTTAACCACCTATGAAGATTATATACCCTATTTAACGGATAAAAGGGAGGATGTTCTGCCAGAGAAGCCCATATTGTGGCAGCGGACCTCGGGGACGACAGGAAAGCACGCTGAGAAGTGGGCTCCAATCACAAAAAGGCTCTATGATGAGGTAGGATATTATGCCACCGCTATGCTGGCCTTTTCTTCGGCTCAAAGAAGGGGGCAGTTTGTCATACGAGACCACGATAAGCTTCTCTATGGTATGGCTCCCCCTCCTTACGCCTCAGGGGCGATGGCAAGCCTTCTAGATGAGGAGTTCCCCTTCGAAGTGATGCCTCCCAAAGCCAAAGCAGACCTGATGGACTTCCCCGAGAGAATTCGGGAGGGCTATTCTTTAGCCCTGACACAGGGGCTGGATCTAGTTTTTGCCGTTTCCAGTATCCTGGTGGCAATTGGTGAGCAGTTCAGCCAGGGTGCATCCACCAACTATTCCTCCATGCGTTCCCGCCCCAGGGCTATACCCCGCCTGGCTAAGGGGCTGGTTAGAAGTAGGCTGGCGGGGCGGCCGCCGCTGCCCCGGGACATATGGAACCTCAAGGGAGTGTTCACCGGAGGCATGGATGCCACCATCATGAGAGAAAAGGTCAAGTATTATTGGGGACGCTATCCACTAGAGATATACGGTTCGTCAGAGATACCTGTTATCGCCGCACAGACGTGGGACTATAAAGGGATGATCTTTATGCCTACTATGGCTTTCTACGAGTTTATTCCTGAAGATGAGCGTCAAAGAGCACGGAGAGATAAGAGCTACCGACCGCGCACCTTGCTCCTGAACGAACTCGAGGTGGGACAGGTATACGAAATTGTGTTTACCAGCCTTCAGGGGGGGGCGTTTGTCCGCTATCGAATTGGCGATTCGCTTGAGGTAACGGCATTACGCAATGAGGAGCTAAATATCAATCTGCCTCAGCTGGCTTTTTACGGTCGCTGTGATAACGTGATCGACATTGGCGGTTTTACCCGTCTTACCGAAAAAGTGCTTTGGAAGGCAATAGAGAACTCGGGGATCGGTTACAGTGGATGGACGGCGCGTAAGGAAGTGAACGGGAGTGAGCCTATTCTTCATATGTATATAGAGCTGAAGCGCCAGAACAAGACAGATGAGGAAGTTACGATTGCGGTTCATCAAAGCTTAAAAGAAATATGCGATGACTGGGCGGCCATGGAGCAGATGCTTGGCTGGCAGCCATTGCAGGTAACGCTTATACCTGAAGGGGCAATTGGCAAGTATATTTTGGAGCAGATGGCAGCCGGAGCTGAGCTTTCTACTCTGCAACCACCCAAACTAAATGCCTCAGATGATATCCTCCGCAGACTAATGGGAGTAACACCTGTCGCGTAAACAAAAAGGATGACTTAGATGAGTTCGCAGTATGCTGCCATAATACCTCTCATAGCTTTCATAGGCTATGTTGTGCTTATCTTTCTGACAGCGAAACAAGATTCAAATAAACAAGCCAATAGGCTCTTTATCTGGTATCTATTCCTGCTAATGATGTGGAGCTTCGGTTCCTTCATGGCATACGCCAATTTCCCCTTTATGAGTACCTATTTCTGGAATACCTTTCTAATTGTGAGTGCTTTTTTTGCCTCTGTGGCCCTGTTTCATTTTGTGCGCGTCTTCCTTAATAAACCTGTGCCCTGGTTATGGATCTCTCTAGGCTATGGCATTTTCATTCTAGCGACCATTGCTGCAACTATGGGTTATGTTGTAAAGGATGCCTACCACAGTGGTGGGCACTATCATCTTGAGCTGGGGATTGCCAGTTATATTATGTGGCCGGTCGCTTTTATATTCGCGGGAGCGACAATCTTCAATCTCGTACAGGGGTATCGCAGTGAAAAGGATCTCTTTGCCCGTAACAGGATTGCCTATCCATTGGCCGGCATCCTTATTACCATGGTGCTCTCACTGTCAAACCTGTTACCAGGGTGGAAGTATTATCCTGTTGACCAGGCAGGCAACTTGGCAAATGCCAGCCTGCTCTCTTATGCGGTTCTCAGATACAAGCTCCTCGATATTACCGTCGTCTTCCGAGTTCTATTGCGTTACGCAATTCAAACTATAATTCTCTCCTGTCTTCTCCTACTCGTTGGTGTACTTTGGTTTATTGCAGGTGGGGATCTCGATAGTGTGAATTGGAGCTTAGCTATTTTTGGAGCGTTTATTCTTGCCGTTGCCTTCCCACTGCTGATTCGATTAATGCGAGGGCCAATAGGGGGGATGTTTGGTGGAACGCATAGTGGTTATCGGCAAATGCTCCGCGGCACCAGCAGTGCCCTGAGCTCCATGCCCGAGCTGGAGGATCAGGCCATCTGGTTGATGGATAACCTCATGGAGACAGTTGGGGCGCAAAGGGGCGGGTTGTTTATATTAGATGAAGATAAAAAGCGTTTTATCCCACGGGCGCTGCGAGGATACGATAGCACGTTGTTGATGCAGATGTATATGGAGAGCGACAACCCGGCAGTGGGATACTTAGCCAAAATGAATAACTGCTTAACTGCGGATGACCTGGAGCGAGTGCCCCTGCTTCGCGCCATGTGGAAAAAGGAGCGGGATCAATTAGCGGAACTGGAGGCCAATGTGCTGGTTCCAGTGAAGTCCAAAGAGAGATTGGTTGGAGTGGTGCTACTAGGTCCAAAAGTGTCCGGAAAGATCTACACCGTTGACGATCTGGATTTCCTTTTCGGTGTCGCTAATCAGGCTGCGGTAGCGATTGAGAATACGAGGCTGTACCAGGAGGCTAAGGATAGGGCTGATTGGATCGATATGATTAGCAAGCTAACCACGGTTATCGGCACCAGTCTGGACATGAACGAGGTATACGAGACCTTCACCGAAGCGTTAAAGAAGCTGGTCGCTTTTGACCGCATCAGCATTGGGCTGGTCGATGGAGATAGCTTAAGGTTCGTGGCAGTGTCGAGTTGGATGTCGGGGTCACTATTCCGCTGAAGAAGTCGGTTGCTGCGTGGGTTATTGCTCATAAACGCACCAACATTGAGAACGATTTTACTAAAGAAAGACAGTTCGCCGTGGATGAAAACCATGTGCGGGATGGGTTGAAGTCGGCTATACGGGTGCCCCTCATCTATAAGGGGGAGATATTTGGCACCTTAAACTTGACCAGCTGCCACCCTGGTGCCTACGGGGAAAGGGAGCAAAAAATTCTGGAGCAGATTGCAGGCCACGTAGCCGTGGCTGTCCAGAACGCGCAACTTTATGACGGAGCAAAGCGAGCCTATGAGGAGACCAGGCGCGCTTATGATGAATTAAACGCGGCTCAGGAGTACATGGTTCGGTCGGAAAAGCTCAGAGCCCTGGGCGAGATGGCGGGAGGCGTGGCCCACGACTTCAATAACATATTAACTGTCATTTTGGGTCGGGCTCAGTTGGCTATAGAGAGTGTAGATGATCCAGTACTTAAAAAAAGTCTGACCGCTATCGAGCAAGCTGCCATTGATGGGGCCAGTACGGTACGCAGTCTTCAGGAGTTTACGCGGGTCAGAAAGGATCGGATTACCGACCCCGTTAACATAAACCATATGGTAATGAGCGCTTTACAGATGGCAGAACCCCGCTTGAAGGAAAACAGGGAAAAAGATGGTATAGCGATTGAAGTCAGCACAGAGTTTAACGTAGAAGGATCGGTGCTGGGGGATATAGCTGAGCTAAGAGAGGCGCTGATCAATATAATATTCAATGCTGTGGATGCTATGCCTGAGGGTGGTAAACTTAGTATGAAGGCATGGCGTGAGGATAGGCAGGTAGTTCTCTCCATTGCCGATACCGGTGCTGGGATGTCAAATGAGACGAAAGACAAGGTTTTCGATCCCTATTTCACTACCAAGGGGCCCAGTGGTATGGGGCTGGGGCTTAGTATGGCCTATGGTATTATCACCAGGCATGGTGGAGATATCAGTGTCGAAAGCAGTCTGGGCAAAGGGACTACCTTTTATATTAGGTTACCGATAGGAGGTGAGGACATGCAAAACGGGTCTTCTAGTGATTCACTTAATGCTGCCGGGAAAGCCAAAATACTGTTGGTCGATGACGATCCCAATGTCAACGAGGTTCTTGAGTTGATGCTCTCCCAGATTGGGTATGAGGTAACGGCAGTTTCTCATGGGCAAGAAGCCATCACCCTATTTATGCAGGGTTACTATGACCTGGTAATCACTGATCTCGGCATGCCAGATGTTACAGGCTGGGATGTGGCTGAGGCGGTCAAGCAAAAGAGCCCGGAGACGCCGGTGGTTCTTATCACTGGCTGGGGGGTTCAGGTAGATAGCGCGCAGAGGGACAAATTGGGCATCAACGGTGTTATTGCCAAGCCCTTTAGCAGACAGACCCTTTCAGATGAGATGGTGAGGCTGCTGAAGAATGGTAAGTAATGAGACTGCAAAAAAGAAGTACAGGATACTTCCTGTCGGAGGTCTGGGGGTGTCCCCCAGCTTCAGCAGTCTCGTAATTGATAATGGACTAATTGCGGCAATCGAGGGGGTTGATAAGTGATGAAACAGGATAAAATCCTTATTGTTGACGACCAGCCTGCAGAGCTGGATATGATGAAGGATATCCTTGATTGTGATAGGTATGCGATAGTGGCTGTGGGCAGTGGAGAGGAAGCCTTGCAGATAGCGAACCAGGGCTTTGATCTGCTCTTGACCGATATCGTAATGCCCCACATGGAGGGGCTGGAGCTGATCAAAGAATTTCAAGAGGTTAGTCCGGATGCTGTGACCATACTGGTCACCGCTTATGCTGGTATTGAAACAGCGCGGGCAGCAATGCAATATGGGGCATATGATTATATTGTTAAGCCCTTTGATCAAAATGAGCTCCGTAATGCCGTGGCCAAGGCCCTGGAGCGAAAGAAGCTTGCCGATGAGAACCTGCGTCTGAAAGATCTCGTTGGGCTATACAAGGTAAGCCAATCCATGGCCAGCAACCAGGATCAGACAGAGGTGCTTAAATCTATTCTCGATAATGGGATCAGTCAGACAAAGTCGAGTGGCGGTTCCATTCTCCTTTTCGATAGCCTGAAGCGCGGCTTAGTCATCGCTACGTCTGCTGGGTCATGGGAGATTATCGCTCGATTCAGCAACGCATTGCTTGAAAGCGGTATCTGGTACGGGATTAAGGATATGGAGGAGGCCGTTCTTTTTACCGATGTCGAACAGCATCCACTTTTTGAGCGGGTTAGCCAGCACTATTCCAGTCGCCAATGTTTATCCACTGAAGCTGAAGGCGTGGAGATATTACTGCAACCGATAAGGAGCGGCACCGAGGTTCTCGGTCTACTCAATGTATTTCGAGAGAGAGTACCCGGATTATTTATAGACGCGGATCTCGAGCTATTGACTATCCTGGCTGCTCAGAGTGGTGCCTTGATAAAAAGCCGTCAGATGTTTGCTGAGTTGGAGGATGGCTCATTTAATGTTCTTTGTTCGTTAGCTTCCTGGGTCGATAATAGAAGCCTGTACACCCAGGGGCACATGAAAAAGGTAGCTGAGCTGAGCGGGCAGCTAGCTTCGGCGATTTCCATGAGCGGGGTGGAGATGAAGGCGATAAAGCAGGGGGCTATGATTCATGATATTGGGATGATCGGAGTCAGCGATTCGATTCTGAATAAGCCTGGCGACCTCAGTCCCCAGGAATGGGATATAGTAAAGCTTCACCCGGT
>JAAXQM010000192.1 GCA_012974295.1 Dehalococcoidales bacterium | reverse complement strand
GTCGGGGAATTATCGTACCTGCGAATTATCTTACTCCTGTCAACATTTGGTGCATACTCCTGGATTGTTGATAAAAGGCGGTCGCCATAACTTGCAGCGATATCGTCCCATTTGCCCTCCTTAGCCTCATACGGCGCCAGTGCCTCAAATCTAAGCGTGGCTACCCCTGGCTGGACATCCACGGGAGCCTGTAAAGGGTCAAGATCGCTGGTAACAGTAATATGACCGGCGGTGCTAAGCTCACCTGCCCCCAAACCGTTGAGATGGGATAGGAAATCATCCGGGTTGTCATAGCCAATAATCTTGATGAAAGCATCATTAACCGCAGGGTCGAAATCGGCAGCTCTAAACTGTGGTCTCTCCTTCAGGGCGAGGTGAAGCCCAAACAGACTCCAGTGCTCCCATTCCCATTGCTTTGCCGTTTCGACACAGCCTATGGAAATTGGTTCCATAATCTCTTCCGTGATGAGCTTGGTAAATGTTGTCAGCGGATCGGTTGAGGTGATCACGACCTTAGCCTCGAAGGTCTTCCTGCCCTGTTCTTCAGCATTAGTCAGGCCTACCTCGACGCCCGTGGCGGTCCCATCTTCGACAACTATCTTTGTGACTGTATAACTTTCGAGGACATCACCGCCGGTGGCGATAATCGACCTCTGCAGTGCTGAGGATAGCCGATGTGATCCGCCTTTTATGAGTGACATATTCAACATGCGGTTAAGATAGAGAGGGACTAGGAAACCTACCCCGGAGACATCCGGTTCCAACCCCCACATACAAACAAGGTGTAGAATCAAGGTCTGTAGGAGCGGGTTCTCAAAGCCCCATTCATCTACGATTTCCCTGGGCGTCTTTTCTCCGATATCGAGTATCTTTTGCCCGATATCGCTTTTCTGGAGCATGTCAGCAAAATCGAGAGTAGGCACAGGGAGGGTGTACGTGAGTGGAATTATCGCCCCGTATGACAGCTCCTTGGATTCCAAATAGACGTCGCGAAATCTCTCGGCGTCCTTCGGTGAGAACTTCCTGATAGATTCGACGCTGTGGTCAAGGTCACGGTAGAGGGTCAGCGCCTTACCATCCCTGGTGAGCAAGGAGACCTGCACCTCGGGTTGCAGGTAGACACAGCCCTCGGCGTAGAGGTCCAGATCATCATACGGCGGCATGACATCCATCATCAACATGTAGATAGCATGGAGATTGAACCGAAAGGCAGAGAAGTCTTCGCTTACCAGTCCCCCACCAGTTTCATGACGCCTTTCTATCAGCAGCACTCTCGCACCAGCACGAGCAAGGTACGCGCCTGCTGTGAGGCCGTTGGGCCCTCCCCCGACGATAATTACATCGTATTTCTCATTCTCCACGATAATTACTCCTCTTTCATCGGATTGGGCGCTTCAATCTATGAGGCCAATCTTAACCCCCATTCTGTCCACGATGAGCTTGGTATAATCCCCTGGTTTGCTTGCCCACCAATCCTGGTTCCTCACCCCGAGATCTTCAGCTACCACCTTGGCACACGTATAACCACCCCCAAGAGAGCTTACCGAGATGCTTCCTATCGAGTTGCTAATGTAGAGCTTATCAATGGGGGTCCGCGGTGCTCCGCAGCCAGCGAACGGTCTCCAGCTCCACCACTGTCTTTCCCCGTAGTATCCGCTGCTCATATGGCCTCTAGAACTCGGATTTCTTCGCCAGGTATCCCAGGGGGTATCACAGTAACGTGCGATCTTTGCACTCTTCAGATTGGGCATTAGGTCGTTTAGGCTATCTTCCACCTTATCCCCATAGTCCTCCCTTATGTCATCCCATTTCTCCGGACCACCCAATGGTCTGATCATGGTGGGTACATTAGCCCAGGCAAGTACGTTGTACTGGCCGGGTGGCGCCTGTGACGGATCGGCATCACAGAAGCTGTGAATGCAATAGCCCATATTCACCGGTGGGTCGGGTGGTGTGTCCAATACCATGACATGCTCATCCATCCTGAAAATATCGGCCATGCTCTCGGCACCGAAGTTGAAGCTAAACCCCCGGTCTATCTCGGGGAATCTATCGATGCACTTCCATTTTGGCCGCTCATTTAGCACCCACCAGGTTGTAAATAAGGGAGACCCCCTGTAGTCAAACTTCCTTGCCCCTAGGGTGGCAAAGGTCGGCAGATTATCCTCGCCTACAAGCTCGATAAATGTGGGATACGGGCTAAGATTGCTTATCACCGCTCTCCTTGCCCGAAACTCGGCTTCGGGGTAGATGGCATCCTTGGACAGGGCAACACCTCTCGCCTCCCCGCTGTCGACGACTATTTTGGCTACTGGGCAACCGGCGAGTATCTTGCCACCGTGATGGAGAAAACATCTGGTTAGGGCATGGGTAAGGTTATGGCTACCACCCCTGCCGGTGCCAACATAGGCGATACCCGCGCCCGCCATCAGAGCAGTCATCATCAGGACCGTCGTAGAGCCGGCGATGCGGCTCATTATATCCACGGCGAGTGTGATCGGCCAGCCAGATAAAAATACCTTGCTACGCTCGTCCTCCCACATTTCATTCAGCACCTCAACACCGGTGAGGTATAAAGAATCTTTGGGAAAGGCAGGTACCATGCTTGAAAACATGTCCAGTATGTTCTGCAGGTTTAAAAAGCTTTCATCGGTCATTGGTTCATAGAACATCATACTCAGCATTTCCGGGGCAAGATCGCTTTGCAGTATCGGGCCAATCATCTTCGCTATGGTGCGGAATGTTTCAGCGTCTTTCTCATTTACACGGCGCCATATATCGTAGGTTACTTTCGGGTCGTACCAGTGCCATGCCAGTGCAGTGCCATCCTTAAAGGGAGCAAAATATACTATGGGCCCGGGCATAAGTATCTCCATGCCAAATCTGTCAAGGTCAAGGTCAAGGGGAGCGGGACCAATGGCAGGGAACAAACCATTGGCATGAACGCTTACCATGGCTCCAGGGTGCAGCAACTCCTGGGTTGAGCAGAAGCAGCCAACCTCATCCCGTCGCTCTAAGATGAGCACTTTGAGCCCTGCCTTCTGCAGGTAACACCCCGCCGTTATACCATTGATACCGCCACCGATAATGATTACATCGTATTCCTGCTCGACCTTAGCCATTTCACCCTCCATCTCATTTCAAGATATCTGCTAGGCGCAGAGCGCTTCCTGCTGCCATCTCAGTCCCGATACCACGTGAGCCCGCATCGGCACCAACCAGCCATAGCCCTGTTACCGGGGTGCCAGGTTCGGGTCGCAAACTTCCCGCCTGTCCCGGAATCTGAGCAAGGCCTATCGCCTCGCCCGCATAGTGTCCGGTCAATTCCGCCGCGTCAGTGCTCCCTGACCGGGATTGCCAAATAATGGCCGCTTCCAGGTGAGGGAAAAGCTCGCAAACCTTGCTGTGAACCCTATCCAGTATTGCAGAGCAAAGCTCGTCTGAAGCTTGTGGAGGAGCGGCGGTGCCCACGATCACCAGTTGTTTTCCATCGGGTGCAAGGGCCGTGTCATGATTCGTCGGTACTGGCATGAAAAGATACGGGTCTTCCGGTACCGTCTTTTCTTCCACATATCGGAAGACTCTATCTGGGGGAACGTCAGGCATGTAGAAGACCGCTGGATAGGGGACAACCGGTCGCTCTAAAGCGTATTTTATGGTGACATATGAATTTGAATACTGATATTGCTCCGCCTTTCTCACATAGTCCTCGGGGAAGTGTTCTCTACCTGCCAGATCAATGGTACGAAGAATCCCGCAGTTGGATATGACAGTATCAGCAGGGTAATCTCCCGAAGCTGTATTTACCCCCCTTATGGTTCCATTTTCTATATCTACGCCGACAACAGGCTCATTGAAATGCGCTTTACCACCGAACCGCTCGAGACCCCTGAGGAAAGATCTTGGGATCTCGCCACTACCCCCAACCGGGTAGCCAAAACAGGCATCTTTGAACATGCGTGAGAAGCACCAGATAAACTCTCCGGCGGATGCCTCCTTGTAGGATAGGGCGAAGTAGAGCTGTGAGAGGCAGTTTATAAACAGATGGATCATTTCATCATCGGTGAAACGGGAGATGTAGTCTTGCAGACGTATTTCGTCATTCGCCTCCACATTATCTCCTTTTATCAGGGAACGAATGAGGCGAAAGGCACCGGCATAGCTCTTCACTCCGACCCCCAGGCTTCGCGCTACCTTCACCTGGCGCTGCAGTGGCTTGATATCCAGGGGAAAGTCAAATTCTACCCTTCCCAAGACACGGCAAGAAGGATCCCGTGTGATCCATCTCAGATCACCATTCAATCTACGGTTCACTTCGCCGTGGGGGCCTCGGTTCCCCCTGCTAAACATGTGCACCCCGAAATCGTAATGGAACCCCTGCTTCTCCATAGTGGCACATCGCCCCCCGGGAAATGGGTGTGCCTCCAGCAGGGTCACGTCGTCCCCTCCCTTTGCCAGGAGCGAAGCAACAGCACATCCCCCAATACCGGATCCGATGACTACTACCTTTCTTGACATCGTTTCACACTCGATAAACTTCTTTCCGATATTGTAACCAGCGTGTACTGGCCATCGTTAATGGAATTGCGAATTTTTAGTAATAGGTACTCTAAGCTATTTACATGATTTTTGTCAAGTTTCCTCAAACCCCATTGGGCAAGGCGAGGCTACGCTGGCTATAAGGGAAGAGGAAATAGGGAGGGCCTACGGTATTATATACATCAGCAGTAGCTGCACAGATGTGCGTGCAGAATGTAGTTGAAAAAATATATCGTGAGGTTGTGCTAGTAAGGTAAGGGGCCACCCATTATCGGGTAGCCCCTCGTAATCTCTTGATAGGTAGTACTTATTCTAGCTTTTCCTAATTCTTACCAGTTCCGATGACCCATCTTCTCCTCACAGACCATATAAGGAAGGCAGCCAATACTATGGCCATTCCAATCATACCCCATTGTGACATGGTGGGAACGCTCGTCGTGGTGTATCCATACGTTACAACAATCCTAGGCGAATAGTCTTCGCCTTCTACAAACTGCGATGCTAAAACCCCTACAGTTTCACGGGCAATAGGAAAGTCGACGATGGCGTTAATGT
>JAAXQM010000163.1 GCA_012974295.1 Dehalococcoidales bacterium | reverse complement strand
ACTGATTTAGGGGGGGGCAGGTCATTCTTCCTTTTGGAATTATATCACCTCGACTGTCGATTATACATTGTGACGGATTGTATATTGATAAAAAGGTCCTCCCGGAATAGTTCAATAACTAAAGCTAAATCTTCCCCGGGGAAACTAGGGTAAAAAAGGAACGTTCTTCCACCCCATATGTTAAGGAATAAAAAGACCATGTTGACAACGCACCTATCGGGGAGTAAATTTAGAGCATTATTATATGGAAATCGACAAGCAGAAGAGAGATACTATGACAAAGGAGAAATTCTATACCAAACGCTGGAATAACTGGCTTACGCTGGGATTGGGAATTCCCACTCTGGCCTATGGGGTCTTCGTCCTATCTACTTCGGTAATGTCAGACTTTGCGGGCTTCATCGGTATGGTGGCTTTAGCGTTGGTCTTCTGACCGGTTATCGAAGGGCATTCGGCCAGGCGGTCTGCCTGGCAAAGAAAAACCGTGGGTGGCCCAAAACCCAAACTGAGAGGTGCCAGGCGATTCATCTTCTTTGTCTACAATATTATCTATTGGTTGCCGATGGTGCTTCCCTTCACCCCGGTAATGGACTACAGTACCGGCTTCATTTTGCTCTTTTCGCTTATCGTCATCAAGACCATTATCAACGCGTACAGGACCAATTTCCTCACACTCGAGCAGGGCGAGCGCTTCCCGCTGCGAATAGCAACTTGAAGGCCTAGCTAATCATCCCAAAGTCGGAACGGTGGATACCGGTCTGTCATTAGTGATGCGTAAGCCGCAACGCGGTATGACCAGCGATTCATACCCACAACAAGTTTAAAAATATCCTTGGGATATTTGCCGGTGAATAATAGGGCTATAGAAAGGGGCCACCCTTTGTCGGTGGCCCGCTCATTAACCCTATTGGTTCTAATCTCGTTACTTATCTACATGTATTACATACCCGCATTTAGGACATGCCCACTTATACATACCAGGAACTGATGTAATATTTGAATCTCTTTCCATGGTAGTACCACATCGCGGACAAGTTTTCCCGCCTAGTGCCTCATCCTTTTTTCGCTTGGTGCAGTAATAATACAGCATTCAGATAGTCTAGCATAGAACATTACAGTTTGTATGTGGGGAGATTATGTATCTTTGTGTGGGGAGGCTGTTCATAGTATCAATCCCCCAAGGCAATGGGGCTCAAGGATGCGGGCCAGGTCACACCGACAGCGCACACCGACGATAACGGGCCGGCGGACGGACAACGGGCGGGGAGGAAACGGTGGTGTGGGGTATGTGGTGATGAAAGCGAGCAGGAGCGAAGCCGCGCTTGTTAAATGCTACTGCGAAATATAAACTATGAAGAGAAGTCCCTAAGTACCATTTTGAAAAAAGCTATAATGGGTATTACCTCAGAACAGATAGAAGTGGGACAGGCACTGTATACGAAGCCATTCTTGTCTATTTACAATTGGTTTGCGCTCGGCCTAAACTGTCGCCTTGTATGGAACTGTCCTTCATATCATATGTTAGAGCTGTACAACCAACATGTCTCCACTAACCATCTGGATATCGGTGTAGGTACTGGTTATTTCCTCGACCACTGTAGATTTCCAACCACAAATCCCCGAATTGCGTTGATGGACCTTAACCCAAATTGTCTTGATGTAGCTGGAAGGCGTTTGGCACGATATGCTCCTGAAAAATATCTCAGGAATGCCTTGGAACCAATCGAAATCAATGCTCCGGGATTTGACTCTATTGGAATTCTTAATTTGCTACATTGTCTACCTGGTACCTTTAAAACAAAGGGTATTGTATTTGAACACCTTAAAGCCCTATTGAATACCGGTGGGATTATATTCGGCTCAACCATTCTCTATGGCGGAGTCAGACAGAGTCTTTTATCAACATTCATATTGAATAGGGTAAATGTCAAAGGATATATGAATAATAAAACGGATGACCTCGAAGGATTGAGGCACAATCTTGATAAGTATTTCTCTGAAAGTTCTATAGAAGTAATTGGATGCGAAGCTCTGTTTTGGGGCAAGTAGCTGCGTCTTGGTCTATGGCAAGTGTGTTCTCAGATAGTGGACATAGCCTATCTATTGAGAGGTCATTTGTAAGAAGTGCTCTTGGTGGCATTAATAGATTATGTGGTAGTATTGGTTCGCACAACTCATATTATGTAAAAAAGGTATTGCTAAGTAGCTAGATGCTATGATGTGATTGAGAACCATAAACGACATTCGCCGGTTGATAATATGGGAGGCAGGTAGAAAGGAAGGGGCCACCCACTATCGCGTAGCCCTTGACCTCGGCATAAACATCTTGCCTGCCATCATAGGAGGTTGAGTCTATCTAATGCTTACGATTCAAGAACAGACCATCGTAAACGCTTCTTCGGATACCGTTTTCAATGTTGTTACCGCACTAGAAACGTACAAGGAGTGGAATCCCTGGATTGTGGAAGCAAGCGGAATCCCAGACGAAGGCCAATTGATTGAGGTGAAGGTAAAGATGGGAGCCAAGATCATCTCAGCTCAACATCGCATACTAGTCAGCAAACCCAATATAGAGTTCCGTTGGTGTGATGTTGGTTGGTTCACTAGGCTTGCGTACGGGGAGAGAGCGCGTTTTATCAAGCCATTAGCAAACGGTGGTGTTGAATATCGCGTTGACTTGACCGTGACTGGCTTCCTTTGGTGGTTCGTAAAGCTTGTCTATGGGAAGTCTATGGAAGCTGGATTGAAGGCGGAGACCAACGCACTCAAGGAGCGTGCTGAGGGTTCCGTTGACCTACCTTAAGAAGACCATTGTGTAAATTACAGTAGGAGAGGGGGTACATTGATGAAGCCAACTGAGGAATTAATAGGACGTGTCGTAAAGCCGGTTGACCTGGTTAGCTACCAGGAAGGCGCTGTCATCAGCAGGACAATAATTGATAAAGACACCGGAACTTCAACGTTGTTTGCTTTTGATGAAGGGCAAGGATTGAGTGAACATACAGCGCCGTTTGATGCTTTGGTGCATGTTATTGATGGTGAAGCTGAGGTTACAATATCTGGAAAAGCTCTTAAACTAGTAGAAGGAGAAATGGTCATAATGCCAGCCAATCAGCCACACGCGTTGACAGCGATAAAAAGATTCAAGATGATGCTGGTAATGATAAAGTCTTAATCTATTGAAGAGCTAATGCAAAGATAAAAGTGGGGTACCAATTGACCTGCCTTCAGAAATGGTACCACTTCGAGAGTTAGACCTTCTGGTATTTCAGCGCCTCAAATAGCCTCACCTCCGCCTCTGTGTCACGCTTGCAGTAGGCCAGCAGACTCTCTCGCAGTTGGCTTCGTCGATCGGCGGGCGTCCACAAGTTAATAATTTCGGCAAAGGCCGCCTGAGCCTGCATACCATCGGAGACTTCCAGGTCGCTGTAGTCCAGCTCTGGAACTAAGGCAGGGAGAACTGACTTGATGGAAAATGAGCCGTGGAACTCCGGATGATAGCAGTTATCGCGGATAAGCTTATGCAGATCCACAAGGCGAGTCTCCGCAAGCACCATGAGGGCATCTGAAAGATCCGGCAGAACCCTTGCAAGCTCTCGTATGCATTGGGCCTCGTAGCCGGTGTACACCACAATTGGACCGCTTGACCCCAGCGCTTCGAGGAGGCTCTTCGCGAACGGCTCACGAGGATCGTCGAACCCGTCATGGAGGAACTCTGCATGTCTTAGCTCACCATTTCCGGTGATGGTATGATTTGACCACTGGAAGGGGAGTGACTGGTAAGGCCTTGTACCTATATACAGAGGCAAAGCAGAGCCAAACGTTTCGAAATCGAGAAAATGGATGGGGTATTCGAGCCGCACCAGTGCTTCGGGGAGATCGGGGGCAATATGAACATGATTGCCAACCACACAGTCACGGACCTGCTGCTGGGTGGGATTCAGTCCGGGATAACCTTCCGGGATGTCCCGTATGTCCTCAATGCCTGCCTCCTCCAGCTCCAGCAATATCTCTTTCGATGCATTGGGAAGCTGGATCACAGGGTGCTCCGTCTCTCCCGTGTGGCAGTGACCGTAGAATTCACATTGGTATGGTTTTAAACACTGCCTTCCCGGCTTGATATCCGGGGGCTCCAATCCCCATAAGGGGAGCCTCATCTCTTCTAAACTCAACGGGATATCTGGCTGACGTTCTTTCGCTTTCTCGGTGACATCTTCTATAAGGAACAGCTGGCCTAGGTCATAGTCTCCACCCTGGTAGACGTATTCCTTGTTCAGGTGGCACAGGCACACCTGACCTACTGATATGCCGCACCCTTGAAGAACGTAGAGCTGCACGGCAACATCCGGGATATGCTCCTTCTTCACCGATGTACCGGACTTGACCTCAATAAGGTCAAACGTATCAATGCCTGATTGCACGAGAATATCAGCGCGAATCCTGATACCGTCATACACGAATGCCGCCTCGCATATCGCCTGGACGGATGAGTCGGCCAGCGCTTTCTCTGTAGACGATACAGCTTTGCCGTGCTGCAGGTGATCTTCTCCGATGAGGACTCCACCGGGATATATATCCCGAGCGAGCTCACCGATCCGGGTCCCGGAATCCAGTATTGCCTGCCGTCCTTCGTCGAAAGGATCTTTAAGATCAAAGTGAAAACACCCCAGATAGAGGCGCTTGTGGCATTGCAGACCTGCCATGAAGCGGGACTTGGATAACAATGGAATCCGTTCTCTATTTGTAACGCCCATTTTTACGTTCATGAATGTCTATAGAATCGGCAACACATATCTAAGATAATATCCAAACGATTATACACAGGCAGGCGGGGTATAGCAATATTTACTTCTCTAAGAGCACAGAAAAGTATTGCTTTTGCCCGATGGACATATAGTTGTAGATTGCGAGGGGCGAGTTGAGGAACCTCGCCCCCGCGCTTTATCGGTGAGGCATTAGGCCATGCAAGCGTTGCCTTTACCATGGACACCTATTCCCATATAATATCTGGTATGCAAGAGGACATGATGGCGTTGCTCGACGAGGTGTTACCGTCTGGGGTGCCTCGAACGTCAAACGCACGCCAAAACAGGGATGTCCACGATTGCATGC
>JAAXQM010000117.1 GCA_012974295.1 Dehalococcoidales bacterium | reverse complement strand
CCATTATCAGGATGCCTCATTCTAAATCACGTCCCCACTCCCCTGTAACATCGTAGGTCATATCATGAAACTCCTGCTCCTCAGGAAGCGGCCGTCCCAGCCACTCCCGGTAGAAACTATCGATATCAGGAAGGACATCGAAGATGGCAGGGCAGCCTACGGGCACAGCCTCTACCTTGAGCAGGCTGGCACACACAGGACAATAAAACTCCCGCACTTCGCACAGGTTGGGGTCGGGGCACTTGAGGCCAGGATAAATCTCCTCCAACTTCTCAGTATCATCCCTAACGAAGATGAGGGCGTTCAGCTTCCAATTCTGTCGCCAGTCCCCGAACTCGTGACCACAGTCGCACTTTACCATCCGCTCCCCGCCCTTTTGCACTACATTGAGATGGTCGCCCAGGGGCATTAATATCCTCTCCACATAGGAAACGCGCTCCTGGAGGATCTCGACATACTTGTCGAATCTATCGTCGTCCTTGGGCTTGCTCATGATTTCGAATGTCTTGTGCCAGGGGAGACTGCCATCGTACAGGTCTCTCAAATCCTCTTTGCTATATGACATTTCATCACCTCACAGATTTAAGTCATCGGGCATCGCCCAGAAGTCTTTGAACTCCCGGGTGAAGGCCTCGCTAAGCCTCATACTGCTCTGGTACATCTCCAGAATCTTATCATCCATATCTCGATCCATAAGCCGCTGACGGTACCTCTGCCACCATTCCTTTACCGGCACGCCCCTGGATAGTCTCTCTTTGCGTTTCGCCTCTCTTAGTTCCCTGGTGGCAACCTCATCCACCTTCCACCGCTTCTCTTCCTCATCGTATCTGGCCTTAACGCAGTAGATGTTGCTGGCCTGCCACTCGGTGGTAAGCCCGTTGTCCATGTCAGCGGTTATCCATGCCGGATCCCTTTCAATGGGATCGCCAAGCCCTCCGGCAGCAGTTGACACAGAAAGGAGCATGTCCCCCTCGTAGATCTCTGTCGGCACCGGTATAAGGCCAACGTCAAAGACCTGTCCGGGGAATCGGTCCTTTAAATCCGCCGGGTGGCCCACCTCATGGAGCAGCGGCTGCCTTTTCTCCATTAATTCGGGGAGATTGTCATAGCGCAATAACAGGTTGTTCCTCCTACCGCCGGGGTATCCGCCGAACTGGCCAAGATTGGGGATGATACCGTCCGAAGCAGTACCAAGCGCCCCGCTGCCTACTAACTGCTGGCTTCTATGAATCATCACCACTGTTGGAACCGCAAGGCCGGAGCGGAACCTACCATAGCCTACCGAATAGGGTTCGAGTCGGTGCGACAATTCCATCTGGGGTACGAAAAGCTCCCAAACCTCTGCGCTCCCCATGTCGACCTCCGGAGTAGCCAGCCACCCTCCACAATCGACCCCGTCGCAAACCCCGCAGGCACCCGGGCCGAAGTAGCCCGTTCCGGCGGCCAGTAGAGGGCGCTTGTTACCCATTTGATCGTAGCCGGCCATCTGCCAGCCAGCTGAAGATCGGTAGTTAAAGGTTTCCTCCCTGAAGCCACGAAGATAGAAGGCAATCCCTAGAAGGTGCGTCCACATACCAAACACATCCAGCAGGGGAGCCCATGGCGTGGAGGTGGCCAGCTTCTTGATCTGGCTTGGGTTGAACAGGGAATCGATAGGCGGCTCCTTTACCTCAATTGGTAACAGTGACCCCAGATTGCCGCGCCCGTCGTATGCCAGGGTCTGCACGGTAACTATTGAGACACCACCCCATACCGCCTGGGGTGTGCCATTGAAGGGGTGCCAGCCCCACTCGCCAATCCCCTCGAAGTCTAATACCAGACCCGCTGAGGGCAGGACATCCATCTGTATGGGAATAAGGCGTATGGTATCCCGCTTGGCCGGGATCCACGATACCGGTTGGTCTGCCATGGGAAATTCGGCAGGCACTACGCCGCGGTAACGGCCAGGAACCATCCGCTGCTTGATACGCACAATCTGATTACGTCTCTCCTCCTCTATGAGCTCCCTGGTCGCCCTTTTATAGTAGTCGAGCCCGAATTCACCGATAATACGCTTAATGTCTTCCCGCACTCGGATGTTGGCCGCAATAGCACCCTTGCGATCCAACAGGAAAATATCCGACATATCCAGGCAGATCTCGATCTTATGCTCGAAATCACGGTTTAACTTATCGTTGGAGCCTATTCGCTCACAGCAGAACTTCAGCCCATCCGTGCCCCGCTCCACATTAGCCGTAGGCATCAAGCCAGGGCTTACCGCACCGATGTCCATCTCCATAATCACGGTGGATACCCAACCGATCAGTTCGTCTTCCCAGAAAATGGGCAGTATATCGTAGACATCAGCGGCATGCATGCCGGATATAACAGGTTCGTTGGCTATGAAGAAATCGCCATCATTGATCCCCACCTCCTCCTCATAATTCTTATTTATCATCCACTGTATATTGTCACCCATGAGCTTGATGTGGATCTGAATGCCGGTGGACTGGGCAATGTTGTCCCCTTCGGGTGTATAGATGCCGAGGCATAGTTCGGCCACCTCCCGGACAAAGGGCGAACCCGACACCATACGGGTAGTCTCCCTGCCAGCTATCAGCGACGCCATGATCCGGGAATGAAAAAGCTCGCCCTTGACAGGGTCCTCCTTGAGCAAGTGAGGCTCGGTGATCCCAGCGTAGCAGCCCGTCTCCAGGTACAGCCTCTCATTTTCTTCCATCATCTGCCTGATGGTCTTCCCGCCTTCTCCTATTCCTATGCGCTCGCTCATCATAACCTCCTCTGATCGTCATTTAACAGTCGGGGAATCTTCAGGTGAGCCATATCAGCAACCACTCATCCATCCTGGCCCGTCTCCCCGGCGGAATGAAGAAGGTAGTCGCCGGAGCCTCTACCACAGCTATCCCCTCGATCTCGTTCCCTGGCCTGATCTGGTCCATGTCGTAGATAACGGCCTTGTGCCATTCGCTGTTAAAGTACACTTCCCTCTCGCCCTTGATGGCTGCTTGTGGTGGATCCTTTCCCTCCAGTGGCCTCTTAACCAGTTTCGGCTTAACCTTGGGAATCGTAGCAGTCAGCCCCAATTCGAAGATCTGATATCCTGCCTGCGGGTGCTTAGCCACGCCAGCATAGACCTTCACATAAAGATCTTCGAAGGCAGCGATGAGCTTGTCCATATCCTCAGCGCTATTGATACGGGATACCGGCGATGGCACTTCAATGTCATCCATCTGGCTGCCATAACGTACATAGGCTATCTGACGAACATTAGCCTGCTCCCACGGCAGACCTTCAGCAACGAAATCGGCCTGCGCTAGCTTTTCCAGCTCTTCCCATCCAGGATTAAGCATAAGCTGACCCATCATCAACTTAAAGGCATCATCGGCACCATGGTGAATCATAACCGTGGTTGACTTCTGGTAGCGGTGGCTGATGTCCACAGCAGCACAGCCGAATGAAGAGAAGGCCGCTGCATAGGGCAGGGTGGCCACTCCCTTGAAGGGCAGGCCTTCGGTGTAGCCGGCAACGTGCATCGGGCCAGCCCCGCCATAGCTTAGAAGGCAATAATCAGCAGGGGAGAAGCCCCGAGCATAAAGCACTGCCCTGATGTGCTCCTTCATAGTGCTGTTGATTAGCTTATATACCCCTTCTGCGATGTAATAGGGGTCGACGCCCAGGACATCGGCGCATCGTTCCTTGATTGCCTTGAGGGCCTTTTCTCTATTTAATTTGAGCTTGCCTCCGAGGTAGTTATCCGGATTCAAAATGCCCATGATGAGCATACAGTCCATCACCGTAGGCACCTCATTGCCCATATCGTAGGAGACCGGTCCCGGGTCGGCCCCGGCGCTATCGGGACCCACGGTAATACGCCTGGTGATAGGGTCAATGGTAACGTACATCCCGGTGCCGGCACCGATAGTGTCCATAAGCAGGGTAGCAATATTGAATAGCCGGCGGTTGATGACCACCTCGCGCAGCATGACAGGCTCACCGCTCATGATGAGGCCCACGTCGAAGCTGGTACCCCCCATGTCGGAGCAGACCCAGTTGCCTATCCCCATCTCCTGCTCCAGATAGCGAACCCCAAGCAGGCCGCCTATAGGCCCGGAGAAGCACCCTTCATAGAGCCTGGGGTAGCGGATATTGGTCACGCCTCCGTGCGCGAGAACTATCTGCAGCGGATATCGGTATCCACTGCCCTGGAGCTTGCTCTCAATCCCAAACAGTTGTTCACGTCCGGGCTCCGCCGAGCTGGCATGGAGGACAAGCGTGTTGAGCCGTGGTTGCTCCCTGGTGATAGGACAAAGCTGGGAGGAGAGGTACACGGGCACCTGTTGACCACGCCTCTGCATTACCTCCTGGGCTATCTCGGACACCCTTAGCTCATGCATAGGGTTAAGGTATGAATACCACAGGGAGACGGCAATAGCCTCCACTCCCTCATCCAACAGCTCTTCGACCGCCCTTTCAACCTCATGCTCATATAGAGGTATGGCTTCCATCGAGAACATGTCTATTCGCCCGGTCACCCCCTTAACCAATCTCCGAGGCACCAGGGGCCTATTATGGTGATGCGTTACGTGATGCAGAACATCCTGATAACTATACCCGGTCCACGTCTGGCGGCTCCGCTCGTGGATAAAGACGTCTTCATCCCCCCGTTGGGTGATAACTCCCACCTTTTTACCCGTTCCAGTGAGAAGCACATTCATCATTGACGTGCCGCTGTAGACAATAGCCTCGACACCGGGAAGGATATTACCCGCCTGCTTCTCGAAATCGATATCCCAGTACTCAAAAGCATCCTTCAGCGACTCCCAAATACATATCCAATCCACGCCACCGTGTCAACAGGCATGCTTGCCTTAGATTGCATAAGGTAGCTATCTCATATGAAACCGCTGAAAAAGAGGTGCAGGATACTTCCTGCCGGGATTCTGGTGGTGTTCCCCAACTTCAAAAAGTCCCCCAAGATTGGGGCATATAGGGGGTTAATTGAGAGCATTTCAGTAATCTCATTCTAAGAAGAATACTGCTTGACATACAGCTAGAAGTCATCTATAGTCATTTGCGACCAGAAGACATGGCACTCTTACACAGGTCTCAGTACAATACAACATTATAGTATTTGAGACACTCTAAATGCAGACTAGCAATAGAGATAAAGTATAAATTAGAAAATGGCAAATACAGAGAGCACAAGCGAAGGAGGGTAGATGTTCTGTACAAATTGTGGGGCGCAGTTGTCTAATGACAGCAAATTTTGTACAAAGTGCGGAGGAAACATGGGTACTAAGCCTCCATTCATACAGCCAGACCCGACGCAGCCAGGTTTATTAGCAAGGCAAACAGTAATATCCAAATGGAAACGGCCTGGTTTCTCGAGTATGAATAAGATGGAAAAGGTGTACTTTATCTCAGCCTGGGTCGTGGCTGCAGCAGCCTTGCTGGCAGTGTTATTTACAATTATCGGCAGAGCGAATTTTGACAACCCGGGACCAAATATTGCTCGTGTTATCTTCGAGATTATCTTTCTGGGGCTTACCGGCGTATTTACTCTTCTCTTCCTTTCGGGGTGGTTTACGAACAGAGCTTATTTATTCTACTTAACCTGGGTTGTTGCCGCACTAGCATTATTAACTCTCATCCTCGTTCCCATAGGCTATGGTGGTTTAGGAGCATATGGGGCAATTATCGCCGGTGATTTTTTCTTAGTTCTCTTCCTGGGCATATTCTGCACCATTCTCTTGTTATATCAATCACAATACAAATTACGTTGGTTTGCTAAGAATGAGCAAATCTTTAGCACTGCACCTTCTGATGTTAACTGTCCCGAGTGTGGCTCTGCAACCGTCATACGGACATCAAAGAAAGGGCCCAATGTTGGACGTTCGTTTTACTTATGCAGTCGTTATCCTGGGTGTAAAGGCAAAGTATCAATAGAGAATTAAATTATCTATGAATCTTGGAAGAGAGAAAGATACTACAGCTTCCCCATAACAACCTTACTTGACACACGGAAACAATGGGAGGAGCACACTCGCATATGGCCGTACATCCCCTGATAACCATATGCATAGAGTGGGGCTAGTAGGCGCATAGACTACTCGACGTCCTAGTAACCTGCGCTCAGCTCTATTATCTTATGCTCAATGGCAGTGGCATCTGGGTCACCCGGCGCTGGATACACCTCGGGATTTGGCGTGTCAATACCATACACATACCAGTGTGCTATGCTCGCACCACCACTCATACTGGTATATACTTCCCAGTATCCCTGTTGTGCTTGATGCTCAGCGTCCCAGTTATAATATGTAATTTCCTGCAGTACGTACTCGTAAGCTTCGGGGCCCTTTGCCAGGTCAAATAGATGTCGTTGTACCGTAGAGATTGGTCCGACACTTTCACTTGGCGTCCCTGTAGGTGTAGGCGTAAGTGTAGGAGTAGGCTCTCCACCATCCCAGGGATCATACACACCTGTGAAACCAAGTACAATGAACACAGCCATAGCAACCACAAGGATGAATATTATCCCAACAAATACACTTTTCATCGCATCCCTCCCATCCCTCTAGAAGAAATTAGGTGAGACTAACACAACTCGGTAATTCTGTCAAGTCACCTAGCTGCAGGGTTTTACTCCATCATGGTTGGTATCAATTTATACGGCTTGAACATGATAATTCTCAAGGAGATACTAGCTCACGGAGAGAAGAATAATCACGCCTAAAGCTATCAGTAGTCCAAGTCCTGTAACTATACCGCCTGTATTAGATTATCCTGCTCATGCGAAAAGCAGTTATAGAACTGTAACTAAGAAAAGCAAGAAACTTAAAGCCAAGCCTACAGCAACAGGATTATCAGGAATGCGCAGATAAGGTTATAATGTTATCTGTTTAGAAAGGAGTAGTGATATGGAGGAACTCTACGTAGTTGAGGTGGATTACCCAGAAGCTCGCAAACTTGCGGATGTTCACTCTATTCTTCAAGAACTCAAGTCGGTAATGGAAACCTGTATGCGTCTAAGGGAATTGCTAAAAGAGGACCCAAAAGACTGGCTCCTTATGGAAAGCCTTTGGACTGCTGCACTATTACGTTATTCTCGATGCTTTGCAAGTGGTAAACGCCACGGTCTATCAGAGGACATCTACAAGGATTTGCCAGGAGATGCGGTAGGAGTACACCAACTCTACGAGAACTTAAGGAACAAACATATTGCAAACTCGGTCAACCCATTCGAGCAAGTTAAAGTCGGCCTAATTCTGTCCCCAGAGAAGAGCCAAGAGAAGAAAGTAATGGAGGTAAGCCCATTTTTAATGAAGCTTGTCGCAACAACTGACGACGATGTTAGACAACTTGGTGCTCTAGTTAAGGTATTCGTGAAGGAATTAATGAAAAACGGCGAGCAGTATGGGGAAGAGGTATTGAGGATTGGAAGAAGCCTCCCAATCGATGAGCTCTATTCGCTGCCAAGGCTTCGCACTGTTGCCCCAGAACCAAATGATGCTGGTGAAGCTAGATAAACAATATGAGAATCTTTAGGAGAAAATAGCTTTCCAACCAAAATGGAGCAGAACCAGCTTCAGCTAGGGGGTATGTAGTGAAATCGGTGGGTGTACTAGTTCAAGGTTGCCGCTTGTGATACTCGAGGGGGAAAACAGTTTATTTGAGGAGGGTTATAGGTCACAAAAGAGACTAGAATCTAATAAACCACTCTATGTCTCTATCAGCTAAAGATATTCTGTCTTCCTGTTCTATTACAGGTATCCTACCTTTGCACTCAGGATAGCGAGTGCACACGTGAAAAGGGCTGCCAATATTAGGGCCTTTGATAGATTTCCGTATCGATGTTTCGGAGCCGCATTTCGGACATTTTACATCTGAAATCATTAAGTGAAAATAATCCTTATAGCTTTAGCTGTCAAGCGGACACTCCTGTTGCGGTGTATCTAATAGGAGTATATGGCAAAATTGCTCACTGCATTAGTTCCATGTCACACGAGTGTATAGCATGAGATGAAAACCAAATGCTGTGAAGGGGAGAGCAATGAAAAAAGTTAAGCAAATTGTTAAGCAAAGAAATAAGCTTAAACATGAGCCGCCAGGGACTCGAACCCTGAACCTACTGATTAAGAGTCAGTTGCTCTTCCATTGAGCTAGCGGCCCATACAACAAAGAAACATATCATCTGGGCATTTTAAAGTCAAGACTGGGAAGCGAGAACCCCGCCAACAGCCCAGTTCTCCTTGGCTATGTCATCAAAGATCACAGTAGTTGCCTCCGGGGTCGTATGCGCGATGGCAACTATTGCGTCAGTGATCACCCTGGCAAGCTCCGCCTTTTGAGACTGGGTCCTCCCGGTCCACATCTCTACCCGAACAATAGGCATACTAATCACCTCCTCTTGCTAATAAGCTCCCCCCGTAGTATATTAATTTTACCAGTGGGGAGGTTAATATGGGTCCTAGCCTCTGGGATCGGATCAAATTCAAGCTTAAAAAAGCACAAGGTAAGAATATATTCCTCTGTGATAGCTGTAAATGGGACTGGCGGAGCGCCTGCCACCGCCCTGAGCGCCCCAATGCTACCTGGTGCCCCGACTACGAAAAACGTGGTAAATAGTCACCAGCCTCGGCTGAGCCGATTCACCAGGAAAGTCGGCAGCCCGTTTTTCTCCATCCTCTCTTGAGTATCCGCTATATCATAAGGAACACGATAATAATAGATAACCTTGTCGCTTTCGTCATAGACAGCATAGGCAGCGCGCGGGTCGCCATCGCGCGGCTGACCGACGCCCCCCGGATTGACGATCAAGCGATTTTCCCCGAGCCTCAGTTCTGCGGGTAGATCCTTCAGAAGACAGGTTTCGCCGACTTGCTCAAAGAGCAGGGGGACATGGGAATGTCCGATAAGGCAATACCTGGTCTCGAAAAAGCGCAGATTCTCATTTGCAATCCGGGTGGTGAGTATATATTCCCAGATTGGTTCTCGCGGGCTACCATGGGCAATGGTAAAATCACCGTTAGCTAATGTTAAAGGAAGGCTCTCCAGGTAATTAATATCGTCAGCGCTTAACTGCTTCTCCGTCCAGCGACATGCTTCGGCAGCATCCAGGTTAAAATCCGAGATATCCACCTTTCCGACTGCAGCCCAGTCATGATTGCCCGCAACACAGCGGTGAGGATAATCACGAAGCTGCGCGATGCACGCTGAGGGATCAGGGCCGTAACCTACAATGTCGCCCAGACACCATAACTCATCCACTCCACCATTTTCCTCGATGTCCCGTAGTACCGCCTTAAAGGCGGTCAGGTTGCCGTGTATATCTGCCAGGAAGGCATAGCGCATCTCATCCCAAATATATCAGCTTTTCTCAGACTTGGCTAGATAAGTCACGAGGAAGTAGGTATAATCTTTGTGTGAATGTCTCTGATTTGGGGGAGTTTGGGCTTATCGAGCTCCTTGCCAAAATTGTGGGGCCAGCAGAAAGCAAGTC
>JAAXQM010000258.1 GCA_012974295.1 Dehalococcoidales bacterium | reverse complement strand
ATCTTCAATTCCCCGACCGAAGCGAATCGGGCGATTACAATATAATAGGGAAACCCTTCAAAGTGGAGATCCCATTTCTTTTTGGGTGGATTGATGTCAGTAATTACCTTCCCCAAGACCTTGATCAGCCTATGGGTACGTTGAAGTATATCTCTGCGGACAAGTCGCCTACTCCAGAATCCGGTATAGGCACGGGAACCTCGGTCGTGATATGGGTAGCAATCATTTCGTGCATAGCATTAATATTGGGAATCTGGCTTATAAAAAGGCGGAAGTGATACTAAAGGGAGCATGGGGACACCCCCAGACCCCTTCCCCGATTATGGGCCGACGCTTCGGCCGACTTGTCGGCCTCGGAGCACCTCTTCTTCAGCAGTCTCACAAAGCTAAGTTGACTCTCTTGGATTATCTTCCATCAGGCGGTCCCTTGAACCTGATCTCACCTATTAAGTTAAGTGCAGAAGTATTGCATAGTTACGTAAAGTGTGCTATCATCACCAATACGTTGGTGTCCCGACAGTGGGGCCAAATTAGGGGGACTGGTTCTTTGTGGACGAATATGAATTATTGTCTGTTGATGAAATAACCAGAATCCTGAAGGTGAGCAGGCCCACTATTCAACGGTGGTGTCGCGCTCAGAAGCTTCCTGCAGCAAAGATAGGCAAGGCCTATTGCATCAGGAAAGAGGACCTGGACAAGTGGTAAGAGGGTAAGCTTATCGAAGCAGCGAAGCGATAGTTGAGCCTTGACAATCTATTACACTCCACTTTCCCCAGCAAATGGGGGGGGTGGTAGTGTTTTGTCTGAGGGAAAAAGGGGGTAGAGATGCACCTCATTATTGATGGTTATGGCGCTAACCGCAAGATGCTAGAGAGTGAAGATATGATCTACGATCTGCTGGATCGCTACCCATCCCAGATCGGGATGACAAAGGTAGCACCTCCACAGGTATTTAAATATGTCGGTTCAAAACCAGAGGATTGGGGGATATCGGGATTCGTGCTTATCGCCGAGAGCCATATCAGCATCCATACCTTTCCTGACAGATGTTATGTCAATATAGATATATTCTCCTGTAAAGACTTTGATTCGGAGTATGCAATCCAGGAGCTCAAGGCCATATTCGAATTCGACGAGATTCAGAAATACCTCCTAAACCGGGGTTTGGAATACTCCAATGTTGAAGTAGCGGACTTGAAAGCAACCTAAACGATTCAACCACATCCGGCGAGAATTTAGAACAACTATATATCGTAGAGTAAGGAATAAATTCACGCCACATGGAATTCTAAGAAGTTCGCCGACCTCCTCGATTAAGACAGCAAGTTAACAGCCATCAAGCGTAAGACCCAAGAACCACTCCGCATAGAGTACGATCAAGTGCAGAAGAATGAGAAGCCGATCACCCCTTTCATCGTATCCCAGACATGCTCTGTCTCCGAAATGGTGCAGCGGATGGCAGGTACGTCCTTTCAGGCTCGAAACTTAGCGCGCGGCGTTGATATATGGTCACAGATGTTCACAGGGGAGCGCACGATTTTCCTCGGACTCGCCGGTGCTATGGTTCCGGCGGGGATGCGCCAGGTTATAGTCCACCTCATTGAGAATCGCCTCATCGACTGCCTGGTTTCGACCGGCGCCAATCTCTTTCACGACCTCCACGAAAGCTTGGGAAGAGCCCACTGGCAGGGTCAAAGCTGCACCGATGACCAGGAGCTGGCGAATTCCAAAATCTACAGAATCTACGATACATTCGTCTCAGCAGAGGAATTCGGCAGGACCGAGAAGTTTGTTATTAGCTTCTCATCTACTCTGGAACAAGACCGGGCGTATACCACCAGGGAATTTTTCTTTCAACTGGGGGAAACGCTCTCCGGTATGGGGGGAGAGGTGGGTATACTCGCTGCCGCGGCCAAAGCTAATCTCCCTATTTACTGCCCAGCCCCTGCTGACAGTGTCTATGGCACAGCCCTCGCCGAGGCGAGGGTGAAAGGGGAGAGTCAACTCCTCTTCGATGTGATTAAAGATACTGTCGAGTTGATCCAGATCGCCTGCTGCGCTTCCTCCACAGGGGTTGTCTTCATCGGCGGCGGGACACCGAAGAATTTCATCCAGCAGATAGAACTCTGTGGCGATCTTTTCGGTAAGGAGCTTAAGGGGCATCAGTACGCCATCCAGATTACTACCGACTCACCACAATGGGGAGGGCTGAGCGGCTGTACCTTCGAGGAGGCCCGCTCCTGGTGCAAAATCACCCCCGATGCAGCTACTGTTACCATAAACTCCGATGCCACCATCGCCCTTCCTATAATGGTAAGTGCCCTGAGTGAAAGCTCCGCCAAGATAATCGAAAATAGAAAGAAGCCCTCCTTCATCTTGGGAAGAGAAATAACTATACAATGAACAAGGAGCTATTCTACACGCAGCGAAACTTCGCTGCCCTCCCCTCTCAATACACCGAATTCGAAACATCGAAGGTGGTGATCCTCCCTATACCATACGACAGCACGACCACCTGGCGAAGCGGCTCCCGGGATGGCCCCCTGGCAATAATCGATGCCTCAGAACACCTGGAGCTCTACGATCATGAGCTTGGCCGGGAAAGCCACCTGGTAGGGATTCATACCCTGCCTGAGCTCCAGCCCTCGATGAAGGGTCCGGAAGAGACCGTGATGCGCGTCCACGAAGTAGCTAGCGACCTGATTCGAAAGGATAAGTTCGTGGTGATGCTGGGTGGTGAGCACTCGCTCACCGTTGGTATGGTGAAGGCGTTCCGGCAGAGGTTCGATAGTCTCTCGGTACTGCAACTTGACGCCCATGCCGATCTTCGCGATGTATATGAGGATTCCAAATATAGCCACGCCTGCGTAATGAGGCGGGTACTGGAATATTGCCCTATTGTTCAGGTTGGCATTCGCAGCCTATGCGAGGAAGAGCATCGTTTCCTTACCCAAAATCAGATGCAACCCTTTTTCGCTGAGGGCCTTCCCCTGGATATTGATGGGATCGTTTCCGCACTTTCTACGGATGTTTATGTCACCATCGACCTCGATGTACTCGATCCTTCGATTATGTCAGCAGTGGGCACACCGCAGCCCGGGGGCATAAGCTGGCATGAAATACTAAAGATATTACGTCGGGTGGCGGAGACAAGACGCATCGTGGGCTGCGACCTGGTGGAGCTTTGCCCCGCAGAGGGGCCTCCGTCCTGCGCCTTCCTCGCAGCAAAGCTAATTAAACCCGTATATACCCTCAATTCTAAACGAGACTGCTGAAATAGTCTCAATCAATCCCCTATATTCCCCAGTCTTGGGGGACTTTTTTAACTGGGGGACACCCCTGGCAGGAGGTATCCTGCACCCCTTTTTTAGCGGTCTCCTTAAATATACTGGGCTGGATTTGTGTGGGAAATTGACACTGGCTAAACGTTAATGTAATGTAAATCATAGAACAGATCATCAGATTTCCAGATGGGTAAATCAATTCAACTAGGTAAAATCTTTGGCATCCCCTTTCGGTTGGACTATAGCTGGTTTCTCATTTTTTTCTTTATCACTGCGCTCCTCTCCTTATCTGTCTTCCCCAGCAACCATCCTGAATGGTCTACAGCCTACTATTGGATCGTAGGTATCGTTACCAGCCTTATCTTTTTTGCCTCGGTCGTTGCCCATGAGCTGGCTCATAGCCTCGTAGGCAGGAGAGTTGGCATCCCGGCAAAGAGCATCACTCTTTTCTTTTTCGGTGGCGTCGCTCATATCGGAAAAGAGGCGTCTCGCCCCACCACCGAGCTAGCTATGGCTATCGCAGGGCCGCTATCTAGCATTGCGCTCGCCGGATTATTCTATTTAGTTGCCTGGCTAACCAGTGACTTAAACGAATATGTATCAGCTATAAGCGCATGGCTCGCTTTGATCAATGGAATGCTCGCCATCTTCAATATGATACCGGGCTTTCCCCTTGATGGCGGCAGGGTGCTGCGGTCCATCATATGGCTTACTACGGGTGACTTTATGAGGGCAACACGAGCTGCTACGATAGCCGGGTACGGGGTTTCATATTTATTTATCTTCGGGGGCATCATTATCCTTTTCACAGGGTACTGGTTCAATGGCCTGTGGTTGATATTTATCGGGTTTTTCCTCAACAGCGCTACCCGGGCCAGCTATAACCAAACCAAGTTGCGCGATACCCTGAAGGGGTTCACCGCTGAAGATGTGATGACCAGAGATTTTCCCCGCATTCCTCGCCAACTAACTATCAAGGAACTGGTAAATGGGCCGCTCCTTACCAGCTCAAGCCAGTATCTCCTGGTTACTGATGGAGATAGCGTGAATGGCCTACTCACCATGCAACAGGTGAAAGAGGTGCCCAGAGAGAGCTGGGACCTCACCACCGCCGGGCAGGCTATGGCCCCTCTGGAAAAACTGAAAATGGTCCAACCGTCCGATGACGCTATCAGCATCCTCGAGAGAATAGATGAGGATAATCTGGAGATTGTAGCTGTAGTCAGGGAGGGGAGGCTTATCGGGATGATCCTGCGGGATAACCTGGCTCGCTTTGCCCAGAGGCTCAGCGAACTGAAGAAATAAGCTGAAATAGCCTTGATCAACCCCCTATATCCCCCAATCTTGGGGACTTTTTAAGCTGGGGGACACCCCCAGACCCCCGGCAGGAAGTATCCTGTACCTCTTTTTCAGCATTCTCGCTATACATAACGAGTGCAAGAGCTAGCAATGTCTTCTTCATCGGTTTATAATAACCGCCAGGGGTTTTGCGTTCCATTCGCTCCGATATTAAAAAAGCTGCCTACCGATGTTGAAGCGATTGTTCAAAGAACGCTGGTTATGAGCAAGAAGCTGGATATAGCTAAACTTAAAGCGAAGACGGCTGAGGGGGTAGATGCTCAGCGCGAGGAACTTATTGAGCTGAGCCGCAGGATTCACCAAAATCCAGAGCTCGGTTTTCAGGAAGTTAAGGCATCCGGTTGGCTTACGGAATACCTGCAGGGGAACCATTTTCAGGTCGAAAAGGGGATTTGTCAGCTGGCCACCGCTTTTCGCGGAAGCTTTGGATCGGGTAAACCAGTCATCGCCCTTCTAGCCGAATACGACGCCCTGCCAGAAATTGGACACGCCTGCGGCCATAACATAATCGCTACCGCTGCAGTGGGCGCCGCTGTTGCTTTAAAAAGTGCAATCGACGAGGCGGGGGGTAGCGTGGTTGTTATCGGCACCCCCGCCGAGGAGCTTTATGGGGGCAAGGCGATCATGGCCGAGCGGGGCGCCTTTGTAGACATAGATGCCGCCTTGATCGTGCACCCCAGCATTGTGGACATGGCAAGCATCCAGGCCCTAGCCTGTATCGGTCTGGAGGTGGAGTTCAGGGGTAAAGCTGCCCACGCCGCCGCCTTTCCCCAGGAGGGGATCAATGCCCTAGAGGCAATGATCCAGGCCTTTAATGGGGTCAATGCTCTGCGGCAGCATGTAAGGGAACGAGCACGCATCCACGGCATTATCACCAAGGGAGGCGAGGCACCAAATATCGTGCCTGCCTACACCGCGGGCAGTTTCCTGGTACGGGCGGAGGACGATGTTTACCTTGATGAATTAAAGAGGAAAGTGTTAAACTGCTTCCAAGCAGCGTCTTTGGCCACTGGTGCTCACCTGGACTATAAGTGGACAGAATACTATGCGCCACTCAAAACCAACCGTATTCTGGCAGAGATATTTACCGAGAATATGGAGTCGCTGGGACGCAATGTTGCCCCCCTCTTTGAGAGAGCGCTTGGCTCCAGCGATGTGGGTAATGTAAGCGCGCTGGTGCCCACCATTCACCCTATGATAGCCATTGCTCCACCGGATGTTTTACCACACTCTCCAGAGTTCGCGACAGCAGCGGCCGCAGAGGAGGGCAATCGCGGGCTCCTCGATGGGGCAAAGGCCTTGGCGATGACAGTGGTGGATCTGATTGCCCAGCCAGAGATAATGGCCAGGATCAAGGAGGAATTCTTTGCCGCCAAGTAACGGGATATACTTAGGCATCGACGTGGGCTCGGTGACTACCAAGTTTGCGGTGCTCGATGAGGAAGACCGTCTTGTCGCCTCCCTCTATCTACGCACCCAGGGCAAGCCCATTGCAATGATCCAGCATGGCCTCAAGGAGCTGGCAAAAAGGCTTCCTTCGCGGGCCAATATTAAAGGGGTGGGCACTACGGGAAGCGCCCGCTACCTGGCGGGAGTGATAGTAAGCGCCGACGTGGTGAAGAATGAGATCACTGCCCAGGCGGCAGCCGCCGTTCACTTCGTCCCCGATGTGCAGACCGTTATCGAGATCGGTGGGCAGGACTCAAAGATGATCATGATCAGGAAAGGCATCGTTACCGACTTTGGCATGAATACCGTTTGCGCTGCGGGCACTGGAAGCTTCCTTGACCAACAAGCGCAGCGCCTGAACATCCGTATCGAGGATTTCGGCAAAGAGGCGCTTCGGAGCGAGAAATCGATTCGCATCGCAGGGAGGTGTACTGTCTTTGCCGAGTCGGATATGATACACAAACAACAAATGGGGCACCGCATCGAGGATATTACCTACGGCCTTTGCCAGGCCCTCGTGCGAAATTTCCTGAACAATGTCGGCAAGGGCATGGAGATTCGCCCCCCTGTCTTATTCCAGGGAGGTGTCGCCTTCAACCAGGGCATTGTGAGAGCCTTCCAGGAAACCCTGAGCACTGATATAATTGTGCCCCCTCACCATGAGGTAGTAGGAGCCATAGGGGCAGCGCTTCTTACCCATGAGGAGATGGCGACGCAGAGCAACGGGACGTGTTTCAAAGGATTTAGGGTAGCGGAGGCCGATTTCCGCACCTCCTCCTTCGACTGCAAGGCCTGCGCCGGTGTTTGCGAGATCTCCCAGGTCTTCGGAGACGGTAAGGTGCTTGTGCAATGGGGCGGACGATGTGACCTATGGGAAAGCGCGGTTAATTGAGATGAGAATTGCATTGGACGCTATGGGAGGGGAAAACGCTCCCCAAGAGGTTGTACGGGGAGCACTGGAAGCTACCCGGGAGCAGGCAGTGGAAGTAGTGCTGGTAGGCAAACGGAGCGCCATTGAACCGGAGCTGGAAAAACATCACGCTGATCTCCCTATTGTCGATGCCAGTGAGGTGGTGGGATTTGACGAGCACCCCGTTCATGCGGTGAGCGAAAAGCAGGATTCATCCATCGTGGTGGGCATAAACCTCCTTAAGAAAGGCGATGCCTCAGCCTTCGTATCGGCAGGCAATACCGGGGCGGTGATGGCCGCCGCCACATTTATCCTTAAGCGTATCGAAGGTATTAATCGCCCGGCCCTAGGCTTCCTCTTTATCCTCCCCTGGCATTCCGCACTCCTCATCGATATAGGGGCCAATGCCGATTGCAAACCGAGCCAGCTAGTTCAATTTGCACAGATGGGCAGCATTTATATGGAAAAGATTTACGGACTAGAAAGCCCAAGGATTGGGCTCATCTCTAACGGTGAAGAAGAAATTAAGGGTAACCTGCTCGTGCGCGAGACCCACCAGTTATTGAAGAATACCAATCTAAACTTTGTAGGCAATGTAGAGGGAAACGATATTACGCGCAACGTCGCAGACGTTTTCGTCACCGACGGTTTCACCGGCAATGTGATGCTTAAGACGGGCGAGGGGATCGGGGAGATGGTTGTTCTATCGCTGCACCAGGCACTCGCACGAGTACCCTTGTTAAGGATGATCGTACAGCGTAGCATTCGCGGTGCACTCCGTGCTTTGGACTACGCTGAACACGGCGGGGTACCCCTCCTCGGGGTAAACGGGAACGTTATCATCGCTCACGGGCACAGCGAGGCCAAGGCAATAAAGAGCGCCATCTTCATTGCTAAAAAAGCGGTGGAGCAGGATGTGGTGCAGGCAATAAGTACAGGGATTAGTTAAAAGGAAGGGGAATTATGGAAAAACCAGTGGACATTGATGATAAAACCTTCGATGAAAAAGTGCTTCAGGCAGAAACGCCGGTGTTAGTAGATTTTTGGGCTCCATGGTGCGGCCCATGCCGGGCGGTGGCCCCTATATTAGAAGACCTGGCAGAGGAATATAAAGGAAAGGTAGGCATAGCCCGAATTAATGTCGATGAGGCCACCATAAGTGCCACCAAGTACGGAATTTCCGCAATCCCAACTATGCTCCTATTTAAGGATGGCAAGCCGGTAGGTCAGTTGGTGGGCTTTAAGCCCAAGGCCGAGCTAAAGAAGGCTTTGGACGAAATCCTCATCTCCAATTAGCGGAATCAGGCGAGGTTAGCCATGGACAATACCTACGAGGTTATCATTATCGGGGGCGGGCCAGCGGGATTGAGCGCGGGGATTTATGCGGCCAGGGCAAGGTTGCGCACTCTCCTTATTGAAAAAGGTATATTTGGCGGGCAGATCACCAATGCCATGCATGTGGAGAACTACCCGGGTTTCCCCAATGGCATCTCAGGGTTCGATCTCGGCGAGCTCATGCACCAGCAGGCCACCAGATATGACCTCGAGACTAGAACTGCGGAAACAAACGGGATCAAGCCGCGTAATAGCGACATTTTGATTGAAACCAACGAGGGCGACTTCACAGCGAAGGCGGTGATCATCGCCGGAGGCGCCCAGTTTAATAAGCTTGGCGTGCCGGGCGAAACATCGCTAACGGGCAAAGGGGTCTCTTACTGTGCTACCTGCGACGGTCCATTCTTCAAGGAGCGTGTCGTGGCCGTGGTTGGTGGCGGGGATTCAGCGGTGGAGGAGGCGCTCCTGCTCACCCGATTTGCTTCTAAGGTGATCCTGATTCACCGCCGCGCTCAGCTTCGCGCCTCAAGGATACTCCAGGAGAGGGCCTTCGCCAATAAAAAAATGGCATTCATATGGGATACAGTGGTAGAGGAAATACAAGGCGATGAGCAGGTCACCGGTCTTGGCATACGCCATGTAAAAACGGATAAAAGGTCGACCGTCGAGGCATCAGCGGTGTTTATCTATGTGGGGCAAAGCCCTCAAACCGATTACCTGAAGGGGATCATTCCTCTGGACGATGAGGGACGCATTATCACTGACGAGCGTATGGAATCAGGGACAAGGGGAATATTTGCCGCTGGCGATATCCGTAAAAACTCTTCGAGGCAAGCCATCACTGCCGCAGGTGACGGGGCTACCGCAGCCATTTCCGCAGAAAAATTTCTTATCGAACAATAATAACTCTTAAATTGCTAGTCCTCTATCCCAATCTCCTTGATATAATCGATTGCATTCTGCACTGTCTTTATCGCCTCCGCATCCTCATCCGGTATTCTTACCTGATTGCTGTCATTGCTGAACTCCTCCTCCATAGCCATTATCAGCTCCACCAGGTCCAGGGAGTCAGCGTTTAAATCATCGATGAAGGAGGTACCCGGTTTCACCTGCTCCTCCTCGACGCCTAACTGATCAATTATTATTTTTTTTAACCTTTCGTAGACAGTAGCCACTCTTCACCCCCTTTCTCTACTCAAACCGGCACTAACAGTGCCTAAAACCCCGTTAATGAATTTCGGGGAGTTTTCGCTGCCAAAGGTCTTTGCTAGCTCTACAGCTTCATTTATGGCTGCCTTAACCGGCACCTTATTATTTAACAATATCTCGAAAATGGCAAGCCTCAGTATGTTCCTGTCTATGATCGCAAGCTGTGCTACCGGCCAGGCCGGGGCATGGGTTTGAATAATACTATCGATCCTATCCTTGTTTGTCAGCACGCCACCGACAAGCTCCCGGGTGAAGTCTGACACTTCTTCAGGCAGCGTGACCTCTGATACTAACCGATCTACGGTCTCCTCAGCATCATGGCCTACCGAGTCCACCTCAAACAGCACCTGTAGCGCGATAACCCTCGCCTTTCTCCTTATCCCCATTTTGGCCCCAAGTAACCCACTCACCTACTCCCTGGATATAGGCATAGACCACCGACTATACTACAGCATTTGAAAACTTTCCTGCGGGCAAGCTCATGTCGATTTCAGTCTAGCAGATAAGCTTAAGAGCAGTCTAGATGCTCATTACCTTTACCGAGCTTGCATCCTCGACATTTAGAATCTGCGCTTCAGGATTAATCCTTTTGATCAAGCCGCGCAACACCTGTCCGGGACCGATCTCAACAAAGGTTGAAACTCCCGAGTCTACCATATACTCAACGCTCTTCTGCCATTGTACGCAGCTTGAGAGCTGCTGAAGAAGCTCATCTTTTATTTCAGTGGTGGTGGTCACTGGCTGAGCAGTGCTGTTTACCACAATGGGTACGTTGGGGTCAGAGAAGTTAAGTCGAGATATCGCCTCAGCCATCCCCCCAGTAGCGGGCTGCATCAAGGAGCAATGGAAGGCACCGCTTACCTTAAGTGGTGTAACGTACTTCGCCCCCATAGCCCTAGCCAGGTCCATAGCCCGAGCCAACGTCTCTCTGGATCCGCCGATCACGATCTGAGTCGGGGAGTTGAGGTTGGAGATCTGAGCCCCGGTCTCCTGACATATCTCTTCTACGGATAGCTCATCAAGGCCGATTATCGCCGCCATGCCACCCGGGATCCTCTCCCCCGCCTCCTGCATCAACATCCCCCTTTGCCTGGTGAGCTGAACTGCATCTGTAAAATCGAGTACCCCAGCCGCTACCAGTGCGGTATACTCCCCAAGACTATGCCCCGCCACAAATGCGGGGGGAATAAGCCCACCAGTAATGTTGGCAGCGGATTTCAAACACGCAACGCTTGTAGTGAGGATTGCCGGCTGGGCGTTAACTGTTTGCGCCAGCTCTTCCTCAGGCCCCTCAAAGCAAAGTCGAGAAAGAGAAAATCCCAGGGCATCGTCTGCCTCCTCAAAGATTTCTCTGGCCGGAGAGAAGGCATCATATAGATCACGACCCATCCCTACCCGCTGCGAGCCCTGTCCCGGGAAGACATATGCCAGATTTGCTTCTCGATCAGCCAATACTCACTCCCAAGTATACGGTGCGCATTCTCCTCGCTTCATTATGCCTTCTTCTTTGCCTTGACCTCAATTACTTCGCGCCCCAAGTAGCTGCCGCAGGTAAGACAAACATGATGTGCCAGCTTTGCGCTGTGGCACTGAGGGCAGTAGTCAATGGCGGGTAAACGCAACCCCAGATGCGAACGTCTCTTTCCCTGACGTGCCTTGGCTGTCCTTTTTTTTGGTAATGCCATTCTTTCGTCCTAGACCATCCTATATATTAAAGTTTTACTTTACTTTTCCCGTTTCAACAGGGGGGCCAACCGGGAGTCGACGTCGCTGGGAGAGCAATTACACGTGCCAAGATTGAGGTTGTAACCACAACCAGGGCATAGCCCGGCGCAATCCTCACGACAAAGAGGCTTCATTGGTTGCTCTAAAAGGGAATACTGGCGTACCGCCTCATTCAGGTCGATTTCCTGGCCCTCACTTATGGCGAAAGCGCCCTCTTCTGCTTTAACTAAATACTCTTCCTTAATCCTCAGGGTCAACGGCTGCTGAACGGTACTGAGGCATCTACTGCAAGATGTCTTTAATATAACATTAAGGGCACCGCTAACAAATATACCGCGATCCGTACGAACCAGGTCTACCTCCCCATAGATTGGAGAGTCGCTACCCTCAGTAATACTATAGTGCCGGCTAGAACCCGCGGGCTCCTTAACCTGCTGCAAGACATCGATTATCATGGTTCCGTATGAATTTGGATATTATAGTTATTAGATTGCCAACTGTCAAGCCCCTGTCGTTATTGCAAACTAACATACCTTATGCTACCATATGGTGTTGCCATTTGGCAAACAGGATTGAGGAAGGTAAAATGCCAAAAATATATTTCATCGATGTAACCAATCGCGATGCGGTCCAGGCCTCACGAATTATAATGTCAAAACTGCAAAAGACCATGCTTAATTTTTATCTTGGCGAGATGGGTCTGCATCAATCGGAGTTCGGCTTCCCTACAGTTAGGCACGAGCGCAACTACATTCAGGGGAATCTAGAGCTAAAAAAGCAGGGGATCTTCGCAGAGCTGATACTGGAAGGTTGGTGCCGCGCTATTGTTGGGGATGTAAAGGATTCGTTAGCCTCAGGAGTTCGCGACCTCAACATCTCCATTTCTACATCGGATCAAATGATCCTTCATAAGTTCCGCGGCAAGCTGGATCGGGATGCGGTTATTCGTGAGATGACAGAGGCGGCTAGCTATGCTAAAAGTAATGGAATAAATACACTGGGGGTAAATGCGGAGGACGCCTCCCGCACCGATATGGGTTACCTCACCGAGTTCGCCCAGGCAGCCAAGAAGGCCGGGGCCGACCGTATAAGATACTGCGACACGCTAGGTTACGATACCCCAATGAGAATCTATGATCGTATAAAGGAACTGGCGGAGGCGGTGAAGATCCCTGTTGAACTCCACTGCCACAATGACCTGGGCATGGCAGTGGCCAATTCCGTTGCCGGAGCCAAGGGGGCTCTCGACGGAGGCGTCGACACCTATATCAATACCTCTGTGAACGGGGTTGGCGAGCGTGCCGGGCAGACAGACCTATTAAGCTGTATCTTGGCTCTCATGTTTGGCCGCGGTATGCAAGACTATGAGATCGCTGACGACCTTGACCTCACGATAGCCGACAAGCTAAGCAGGTATGTTTCTCTTGCATTCAACATTCCTATCGCCATTAATCAGCCCGGGGTAGGGGCCAATATCTTCGCTCATGAGGCCGGTATCCACGCCGACGGCGCCCTAAAGGATCGCCGCAATTACGAGCTTTTCGATTACGAGATCCTTGGAAGGGGCGAGGATGAACGAATTCCCACAGGCCGTGTAATCACCACAGGGGAGTTCGGAGGTATTGCCGGGTTCCGCTACGTCTACCAGGAGATCGGCATCACCCTGCCTGACGATGCCAGCGCTAAACCTATACTGGATCTGGTACAGTTCGCCAGCGCTCATAACCAGCTACCGCTCACCGACGACGAGCTCGTCTTTATCGCCAGCCATCCAGAAGAGGTGCGAAAAATCCTTACCTTAGCTCCCTAAAAAAGTAGCCTCACAGGAAGAAGAAGGTCGCGAAACGACGGCCTTCTTTACTATAAGGAGCTAAGAGAAGGTCACCGGATAGTACAAGGAAAACGCCTTCTATTAAATGTTTTCTCGAATCAATTCCAAGCTATTCCCTGGAAGACCACCTTCTAATTGAATCCCCACATTCACTCAAAGTAGGGTTGATTAGTTTCAGAAATTGGTTACAATATAGTCCATCACCCATGAAGGAGGGTTGTCTTGGATTATTTCCTAACTGAACAACAAAAGCTCATTAAAGACCTGGCTCGAAAGATCGCCGAGGAAAGGATACTACCTGTTCGGGCAGAGCTTGACGAGAAGGAGGAGTTTCCCTGGGCAATCGTAAAAGATATAGCAGATTCCGATCTGTTTAGAATTTTCATACCGGAGCAATATGAGGGTTTGGGAGAAGGCCTATTCGCCCTGTGCATAGCCACTGAGGAGCTTAGTCGAGCCTGCTGCGGTGTCGCCCTTACCTATGCTACAGACGCCCTGGGAACCATACCCATACTGCTTTACGGAACTGACGAACAGAAACAGAAGTACCTACCTATTATAGCTGCGGGAACGAAGCTCACCGCCTTCGGCCTAACCGAGTCCGGGGCTGGCAGCGACGCCAGCGCTATGAAGACAACCGCGACCCTCGATGGAGATGACTATATCCTTAACGGTTCAAAGCAGTTCATCACCAACGGCGGTGAAGCTGAGCTCTACACAATCATCGCGATAACCGACCCAACAAGAGGAACCCGTGGCGCCAGCGCCTTTTTAGTGGAGAAAGGAATGCCCGGGTTTACCTTTGGCAAGAAGGAGCAAAAGATGGGGATCCGCGCCTCCGCCACCAGTGAGCTTGTTTTTCATAACTGCCGGGTGCCCAGGGATAATCTGGTTGGCAGAGAGGGACTGGGATTCATCGTAACCATGAAGACCCTGGACGTATCCCGCCCTGCTGTCGGTGCGCTATCAGTTGGACTCGCCCAGGGAGCACTGGAAGCAGCGGTGGCTTATGCCCGTGAGCGGAAGCAGTTCGGACACCCGATCTCCGCCTTACAGGCCATTCAGCACATGCTGGCCAACATGGCTATGGAACTGGAAGCAGCAAGAGCCCTGGTCTATGCTGCAGCTAGAACCGTCGATAGCGGAGCCAAGGACTTCACTGAGGAAGGGGCCATGGCCAAGGTGTTCGCTACCGACATGGCGATGAAGGTAACCACCGACGCAGTGCAGGTCTTCGGCGGCGTGGGCTATATGCGCGACTACCCTGTGGAGAAAATGATGCGTGATGCCAAGATCAACCAGATATATGAAGGAACCAATCAAGTGCTGAGAAACGTCATCGCCCTCCAGCTGCTAAAACGGAAAGCACTACGTGAATGAACATAGTAGTCTGCATTAAGCAGGTGCCCGGCACAACCGAGATCAAGATAGACCCCGATACCAACACGCTTGTCCGCGAGGGAATACCGGGCGTTATCAATCCCTTCGATTGCTACGCCCTTGAAGAAGCTGTCCGTCTCAGAGAAAGGTGCGACGGTAAGGTCACTGTTATAAGCATGGGGCCTCCCCAGGCAGAGGAAGCATTACGGGAAGCGATCTCCCTGGGCGCCGACGAAGCAATCCTGATAAGCGACCGCGCGTTCGCCGGCTCCGATACATGGGCGACGTCCTATGTTCTATCCCGGGCAATAGCAAAGATAGCGGACTATGATGTCATAATCTGCGGACGGCAGACGCTGGATGGGGATACCGGCCAGGTAGGCCCCGAGCTCTCCGAGATGCTGAGGATACCATTTGTGGCCTATGTAAGCAAGGTGGAGGAGATCAAGGACGACTACATGAGGGTTCAGCGGATGGTCGAGGAGGGCTACGAAACCATTGAGATGAGCCTGCCCGCAGTTATTACCGTAGTAAAAGAGATCAACATACCCCGCCTGCCATCGCTGCGCGGGTCGATGAAGTCCAAGACGGTGGAGATACCGGTGTGGTCGGCCGAAGACATTGGAGCTGAGGCGAACAAGGCCGGTATTACGGGCTCCCCTACCAGAGTGGTCAAGATCTTCTTCCCCAAAAGAGAGCAAAAGAGCGAGATAATGCAGGGAAATCTGGAAGAGCAGATAGACCAGCTTATGAAGAAGCTGGAAGAGATCGTTTAGGAGCCGCGTGTACAGAAGTACACGGCTAGATGTATTACCCCAATATTGAGATAAAGCGGAACGTTCCCCGGTTATCATCCAGCTTGACCAGATAATCCAGGAAGCATGCTGAGTAAATTTCTGGATTGCCCGATCGATTCGGGCAATGACAGGTACGCTAGGAGTCAGACAATATTGTCTTTCGATCCGCGAATTAAGGCTTCTAGAGGTTATCACTCCGCCACCTAAACCCGAACTGGACCACCATGAGTAACGATGAGCTGATACTTAGCTACCTCCCATCTTTTCGATATGAGCTTGCTTTAATAGTTGGAACTGGCTCTTGAAGGAAGCTGTGCATAGCGTATCTGTGGTCATAATAGCGGCATCCTCATGATTATCGTTGTAATAGCTCTTCCTTACCCCCGTCTTCTTGAAGCCGTGTTTCTGATAAAGTGCCTGCGCTGCCGAATTGGAGAGGCGCACCTCTAAGGTCATGACCTCGGCGTGTTGTGTCATGGCAAGATCGATGGTTGAAATGAGCAGTAATTCACCGATCCCCTGCCTTTGATATGACGGGCGCACCCCCATGGTGATAATATGAGCCTCACCTGCCATTAGCCAGAAACCAGTAACTCCGACAATTCGCTGACTTGAATGGGATGCTCCCTTTGGATGGATGAGGCGTCTCGCCCCTTCCAGGAAACGATTGATCCTGGTTTCATGCTGCTCCATTTCTTTTATAGACGCAGTATGGTTGTCTTTCTCATAGGCTACTAGATAATGAGCTAGCCTATTGGACAGGAGATCATTTCTATACGGTGGTGTAGGCCACTGAGTGGGAAAGCATTCCCGATCTATCTCGGTAGCCTGGGGAACGTCCGCCAGCCGCATCGGTCGTATTACGTAACGCAAAGTATACTCGGTAAGGGGAGCATGGATTTCTCTTTTTTATTGCACCTATTGCCAGTATCTTTTCCTATTTTTCATCGCCCCCCAGAATCCGGGCGATGTCCACCTTACCATATCTCTCCCACTCGCTGTAGACGCAGCCGCAATACTTCTGGTGATACAGGTTGAGCTCCCTGGATAGCTGGTGGCTGTCCCTGAAGCCAGAGCGTAAATCCTCGTAGTAAAATTCCACTCCGTGCTCTTCGGCCTCAGCTTCACCGACCGTTCTCAGTAGCTCATGCTTTTGATAGGGGCTGATAAGGAGGGTTGTGGTGAAGTGCGTAAAACCCTTCGAGCGAGCGACCTCAGCGGTGTTGGAGAGTCGCAGACGAAAGCAGTCACCGCAGCGCTCCCCCTCATGCCCTGTCACCGCGCGAAAGTAGTCGATCATATTATAACCCTCGGCCACGATGAGCGGCAGCTCCATAGATTTCGCCAAAGTACGCATCGCTTCCAGGCGGCTTTGGTGCTCAGTGAAGGGGTGTATATTGGGGTTATACCAGAAGGTGGTTATCTCGAATTCCTCTTCCCTGAGCCGATTTACCGTATAAGTGGCACATGGGCCGCAACAGCAATGAAGGAGGATTTGGTTCATTCTTTCACACCTTGACACTTCGTGCCCTGCAATGACGTATGGAGCCTACCCATCCCTTAGATCGCTTCTTTGCTTATACTCCTGGCAATGACTGGGACGAATAGAATCAGGGCGAGAAAAGGCCTAGTTGGGGTGATTGTTTGTATGGTAGTTTAAGGTGTTCATAGGCATGGCGGGTTGCTACCCTCCCCCGAGGTGTACGCTCCAGGAAGCCCAGTTGCAGCAGGTAGGGCTCATAGACATCCATAATGGTATCGGCCTCCTCACTGATCGAAGCGGCGATAGTGTCCAGCCCCACCGGGCCGCCGTCGAATTTCTTGATGATCGCCAGGAGCACCTTATGGTCCAGTTCATCCAGCCCCAGGTGGTCCACTTCAAGCCTGGAGAGCGCCTCAAGGGCAACCTTTTCGGTGATTACTCCCTCAGCCATCACCTGGGCGTAATCCCTGACCCTCCTGAGGAGGCGATTTGCCACCCGGGGTGTGCCTCGGGAGCGACGCGCGATCTCCTTTACTCCACCCCCTTCCGCTTCAATCCCCATGATACGTGCCGAGCGCTCGATGATTGCCGCAATAGCTTCCTCATTATAGAAATCGAGGCGGTACACAACACCGAACCTGTCCCTGAGCGGTGCGCTGAGCATGGCGAAGCGAGTAGTTGCACCGATCAAGGTAAAACGGGGTAGATTGAGACGAAGACTCCTTGCTCCGGGCCCTTTGCCCAGGATGATATCGAGTACGAAGTCTTCCATCGTAGGATAGAGTTTCTCTTCTACTGTTCTGTTAAGACGGTGGATTTCGTCAATGAACAGGACATCATCTTCTTTCAGGCTGGTGATAATAGCAGCGACATCTCCGGGGCGCTCCACTGCGGGTCCCGAGGTGGTTCTAATGTTAACCCTCATCTCGGAGGCAATGATGTTGGCCAGCGTGGTCTTACCAAGGCCCGGAGGACCATAGAGCAGAATATGATCCAGGGGCTCATCCCTCCCCTGGGCGGCGGCGACAGCAATTCTTAGGTTTTCCTTTACCTTCTCTTGTCCAAGAAACTCAGCAAGACGCTTCGGCCGAAGGGTGGTATCCAGGGAGATATCATCTTCCTCAGGCGTCCCCGATATGATTCGCTCCGTTCCATCTTCTGCAGACATCGCCTTATTATAATAATTTAGCTACTACTAATCAAACGGTCACCTGACGATATCTCTTAGATAGACGGGTGACAGCCAACTGTCATTGTGAGGCGTTCTCTAACTTGTCATTGCTAGCCAGGCCCCATTGTCATTGCGATGCACGAAGTGCCGAAGTAATCTCAGCGACGCGACCGCTATTACTTCGCCCTCCGATGAGTCGAGGTCCTGGCAATTACTGGGTCCATGGGCTAGCGCTAATATGTCACCAACGTACCAGACGAGTACAGCTGAGTTGATTGACAACCTCTCTGAGTATACGATAAACTCAAGATGGTTAATTCCTTCACAATACCCAACGGAGAGGTGCTATGCCGAGTAAAAGCAAACAAGAATGGCAGGATTCCATATTACAGAAAACGCTACAGAAGGCTCCGGAGCGCCAGGAACGTTTCGAGATAAGCTCCGGGACAGAGGTTGAGCCTTTATATGCCCCCGAGGATCTCACCGGTCGGGACTATAATGAAGCTGTCGGCTACCCCGGCGAATATCCCTTCACCAGAGGTATACAGCCTACCATGTATCGGGGAAGGCTTTGGACTATGCGACAATATGCGGGGTTCGCCTCTGCCGAGGAGTCCAACAAACGTTACCGCTACCTGCTGGAGCAGGGGCAGACGGGTTTAAGCATTGCCTTTGATCTACCTACCCAGATTGGCTATGATTCAGATCACCCACTGGCCCAGGGAGAGGTGGGGAAGGTGGGTGTCGCCATCGATAGCCTTGCGGATTTGGAGGTGTTATTCCAGGAGATACCTCTGGATAAGGTGAGTACATCGATGACCATAAATTCCACTGCACCTATCTTGCTGGCGATGTATCTTGTCCTAGCTCAGAAGCAGGGGGTAGACCTGGCGAAGCTGGACGGCACCATCCAAAATGACATATTGAAGGAATATATTGCACGAGGCACCTATATTTTCCCTCCACGCCCCTCAATGCGATTGATTACCGATGTCTTCAAATACTGTGGAGAGAACGTGCCGCGATGGAACACAATAAGCATTAGCGGCTATCATATCAGAGAGGCTGGGTCTACCGCATCTCAGGAACTGGCGTTCACCCTGGCCGATGGCATTGCCTATGTTCAGGCTGCCATAGACGCAGGGCTCAATGTGGATAAGTTCGCTGGTAGACTTTCCTTCTTCTTCGCCTCTCATAATAACCTGTTCGAGGAGGTGGCCAAATTTAGGGCAGCGCGTCGATTGTGGGCGAGGATAATGAAGGAACGCTTTGGAGCTCAGGAGCCTCGCTCTTGGATGCTTCGCTTTCATACTCAAACAGGAGGCTCTACCCTCACCGCGCAGCAACCCGATAATAATGTGGTTCGTACAGCGATGCAGGCGCTAGCCGCTGTTCTTGGGGGAACGCAGTCGCTTCATACTAATTCCCGCGATGAAGCATACGCGACACCAAGCGAGGAGGCGGTGACTATTGCATTGAGAACGCAGCAGCTACTTGCCTATGAAAACGGGATTGCCGATAGTGTGGATCCCTTGGCTGGCTCATATCTCGTAGAATCACTAACCGATACTATAGAGGCTGAGGCGATTGATTATATAGATAAGATCGACGGAATGGGTGGTGCAATGCACGCTATCGAGCAGGGATTCCCTCAGAGGGAGATACAGGATAGCTCATATCGCTACCAGAAGGCCGTCGAGGCTGGTGAGAAGGTTATCGTAGGGGTGAACAAGTTCGTTTCCACCTATGCAAAGCTACCGCTGCTTCGTCTCGACCCCGAGGTGGCGAACAAACAGAGGGAGCGGTTGGCCAATCTGAGGCGGGACAGGGATAATGTTAAGGTGAAAGCTGCCCTTAGTAACCTGGAGGGGATCGCCAAGGGCACAGATAACACCGTCCCTGCCTTTATGGAATGCGTGGCGGCATATGCTACCATCGGCGAGATATGCGATGTGCTCCGCGGCGTCTTCGGAGAGCAGCGGGAATTTGGCTCATTCTAATTACATCTTATCAGGCAAAAAGGTAAAAAGGGAGGGAATAAATGATCAAGGGTGTTGATCACATTGCTATAGCGGTCAATAGCGCTGATGAAGCGCTGAGTGTCTTTGACAACGTCTTCGGTCTGAAGGCGGATCACATAGAGGATATCCCTGACCAGGGGGTTAAAGCGGCAACCATTCGTGTTGGCGATACCAATATCGAGTTCATAGAACCTATCAATCCGGAGGGTGGAGTCGCGAAATTCCTTGAAAAGAAGGGCGAAGGCATTCATCATATCTGCATTGAGGTGGACAATATCGATGAGGAGCTTAATGCGCTTGCGGCAAAGGGCGTAGAGCTTATCGATAAACAGGCGAGGAAGGGGCTTGCGGGGATGATCGGTTTCCTGCACCCTCGTGCCACCAAAGGGGTACTCATCGAGCTGGTTCAGAAAGTCTGATTAAGGGGGACTATCGTGGCAGAAGCGATACGAGTGTTGATTGCTAAACCGGGATTGGATGGACATGACCGGGGTGCTAAATATATAGCGCGTACCCTGCGGGATGCAGGGATGGAGGTTATTTATAGTGGGCTACGCCAGACTCCTGAGATGATCACTGAAACCGCGCTTCAGGAGGATGTTAATGTCGTAGGGCTAAGCATCCTATCCGGTGCACACCGGGACCTGTTACCCGCTATAACTGCGCAGCTTAAGGAGAAAGGACTGGATGTCATCGTGATTGCCGGGGGCATCATACCGGAGGATGATATTCCCTTCCTTAAGCAGGTAGGAATAAGTGCGGTCTTCGGCCCGGGTACCCCTTCACAGGGGATTGCAGACTATATTACGCAGGCTGTGGCATCGGAAAAAGCATAATAGGGAGATCAGATGACGAAGCGACAAATGAAACTTACCTTTCCCTCGGAGCTTGTTACCGCACCGCTGATCTATAATCTAGTTCAGGATTATAGAATAATGACGAATATTCACCGTGCCGATACTGCTGGGGAGCAGGGATGGGTGGTGCTGGAGATGGAGGGAAGCGATGAGGATATCGAGCAGGGTCTGGCGTGGGTAACGGCTAAGGGGGTACAGGTGGAGGCGATAGACAGCGAACCGTAGTCAGGAAAGTATAGGTATCGAGGATCTGCCCTAAAAGATCAAATGCCCGTCAACGTTGTTAGAGGTATAGAAGCTAAGCCTCAAAGCCCCCAATCTTTGGGGGCTTTTATATCTGGGGGATACGCACAGGCTCTCACTAGGAAATATCCTATACCTCTTTTCCTGCTGTCTCGATTAATGATGAGATTCTTTACCCCGCCACTTTGTTCCCTTCTGCCTTTGAGAGAGCCTCACCGCCTCATCGGTAGGCTGGTAAATAGAGAGGAAGGACTCCCTAAAGGAAGGAAAGCTCTCATCAAGGATGCTTATCCGGATTTCCTCCATCAGTCTCATTAGAAAGCGCAGATTATGCATAGTAGCGAGCCTATAGGCTAGTAGCTCATCGCATCGGAAAAGGTGGTGAAGGTAGGCTGCGGAGAAATTTTTACAGGTATAGCAATCGCAACCCTCATCCAGTGGACCGTCCTGATCCTTGAAACGAGCATTCCTGATGATTTTTCGGCCATAACGGGTGAAAAAACCGCCATTCCTTGCGATGCGGGTAGGGA
>JAAXQM010000270.1 GCA_012974295.1 Dehalococcoidales bacterium | reverse complement strand
GATGTAGCCGTTAAGACATTGGAAGGGTGCTGACCGGGTAAACCTATAGTTGTAGGTCCTACAACTTTACAACCCGGCGATAAAAGCACTATTCGAGTGAAAACGCCTACAGTGCAAGAAATGAAGGTGCCCGGTCAGCATCTGTTCCAGTACACGGTGAAGTCAAACGATCCTGTTGAACCAGAAAAGAACCTCTATCTCAGAGCTTACTTTGAACCGGCAGAATAGGAGTGATAGTTAAACGCTACGGATATAGCTAAGAGGCGGTATAGCCAAATCGCTCCATGTAATTATACGTGAGCTTGCGAAGTAATTCTAAAAGAAAGGAGGTGATTCGCATGCCAGCTTACGCTGTGAATATGAAGCACTCTGCTGAATCGTGCCCCCTATTCAACGATGTGAGTATGAATAAGTTTAAGGAGGGGATGGGCAGAAGGGAAGAGAGTGCCAAGAAACATGATGTTAAGGTTTTAACTGCATGCGCTGCGGTCCTGGAGCATTTAGTATTTTACGTGATCGAAGCGCCCTCTCAGTCCGCTGTAGAGGAGTACCTCAAAGAGACAGGTTGGGCATTTACTAACGATATCCAAATTCGTGAAGTTCAATTTGTCGAAGAGATAGGGAAACGCTATGGCATTCTGTAGAAAATAATACTGAGTTCGGTAACAGCACCTTTTATACTGATGAAATAAAGAAGGAGGTAATAAACATGTTAGCTAATGCTAAAGTACACCCTACCTTACCAGTTGTGGATCTGGAACGTGCCCAGAAATTCTATGAGGAGAAACTTGGCCTCAAGATTGTGAAAAGCGACCCATCCCCAGGGGCTCTGCTCCAGGCTGGAGAGGGCACGATGCTCTACATTTACCAAAGAGCAGCTACTAAAGCCGACCATACAGCTGCCTCCTTTACGGTTAAAGATGTTGAGGCCCAAGTGAAGGAGCTCAAGGCAAAAGGCGTGGTATTTGAAGACATCGACCAACCAGGTTTTAAAACCGTAGACGGTATCTTCACTATGGGTGAGCTGAAAGGAGCCTGGTTCAAGGACACTGAGGGTAACATTCTAGCCGTGACAAATATGTAAAGCGATGCTTGCTGGCAAGACAAAGGTTTCAGGGCGGAGTACCTGTAACTAGATTTAGATAGAGTTCACTGCTTTGTAGATCATAGAAAGGAGCAGATCCATGATACTAAATCCGGAAATCACTGCGCTGGTCATCATAGATCCTCAGAACGACTTCCTGAGCCCTGAGGGGGTGACCTGGGGAGTAGTAGGGGAAAGCGTCACACAGAACAACACTGTAGAGAATATCGAGGCGCTGTTTAAGGCTGCCAAAGAGGCCGAGCTTCAGTTGTTCATATCCCCTCACTATTACTATCCTCATGATCACGGTTGGAAGTTTGAAGGAGCACTTGAAAAGCTCATGCACCAGATTAACATGTTCGACCGTCCGGATCCGCTCAATCTTGAGGGCTTTGAGGGTTCGGGTGCCGACTGGCTAGAGCGCTACAAGCCATATATTCAGGATAAAAAGACAGTTGTATGCAGTCCGCACAAGATGTATGGGCCGGAAACTAATGATCTGGTACTACAGCTTCGCAAGAGAGGTATCGACAATGTGATCCTGGCAGGCATGTCAGCTAATCTTTGTGTAGAAGCACACCTGCGCGAACTCCTGGAACAGGGATTTGATGTCACAGTAGTGAAAGATGCAACCGCTGCCGCAAAAACCCCTGACCTTGGAGACGGCTATACAGCGGCTGTAACAAACTTCAAATTCCTTGCCAATGCCGTGGTGAGCACTGAGGAGGTCGTCGCAGCTATGGCTGGTTAGAAGGCTGCCTGAGGGAAAAGTAAGCATAAATCAATTCACTATTCATAGTAGTCGTAGTGGAGAATCCTAGATTAGGAGGGGCAAATGAACCTGTCTAATGCACCTATTCCTCAAGAAGGCTTTGTCGTCACACACTTTTTAACCGTAAAAGATCAGGCGAGGTCACGGGAGTTCTATTCCGGTATCTTGGGCGGAAAAGTAGTTACTCCGGAAAATCCTTGCATAATAAAGCTGGCAAACTCCTGGATAATTCTCAATGCTGGGGGAGGTCCTACACCTGATAAACCAGACATTATTCTTGAACCACCACAAAACCCCAACATAGTTAGCAGTTTTTTAAATTTGAGGGTTGCAGACATTCAAGCTTGCTATGATGAATGGAAGGAAAAAGGAGCTAACTTTTTAACTGAACCCCTCGATAACCACGGTTGGGAAACAAGATGTTACATGCGAGATCCTGATGGTTATATTATCGAAGTGGGGCAATCTAGTCAAAAGATGATTGATTTATTCAAGGAACAAGCAGGTCAATCCTCAATATAGTACCCTCACTTCTAGCAATAGTAGCAAAATCTCACACTTCATCCTCGTACTACTTCACAAATGCAGATGGCTTAACTAGCTCAGCTAAAGAATCATTTCAAAAAAACCAGCTAAGACGGTAAATTTATTATTATATGTGAACATGCCATCCTTGGTAGAATCCTCAACTAAAAGGATTTTCAATTAGTCGATTGCATTAGCACCACCGTTTAAATTGGAGAATACCTCGAAGGATGGCAACACTGATTAAGGAGGTTAACTGAGGATGGGCAGTCCCTCTCCTATAGTCTCCAGCATCGCAAGCAATAATTAGAGAATTATATATATAACAAGTCACTATTACATTCAGAAGTGTTCCTGCAGCTTAGAAGATTGGGGTGGGTTGTGAATAAAGATGACTGAGACCAGTGCACCAACGAGAGCCAGTGTGGCACCCAATCCCATTGCACAGCGAAAGCCATAAACAAACGACTCATTGATAGCCTCATTGGCCTCCATTCTACTCGTTTTGTCAAAAGAATCTGGGATAATAATACCCCCTAGCTTGTCTGATTGGATCAAGATTTGTCTCTGTTCTTCTTTGGAGAGACTGGAGGCACTTATTGTATCGTTTAGATGAGTGGAAAACGTGGAAATCACTATAGCACCCAAAATAGCCACTGCCAACAACGCGGCAATTCTCGATATCGAATTATTAAATCCAGATGCTGACCCGGAAAACTGGGGCTCAACAGCCAATGCGGATTTGGTGAGTGGAGCAATCACGATACCCATACCAATGCCAAACAACACCAGTCCCGGCAGAAAATATATATAATAGCTTGCACTAGGTCCGCCAATGGCAAGTAGAGCCATTCCTACGGCAACGATGAGCGGTCCCAAGACCATCTGTAGCCGTGGGCCGATCCTATCCGCAAGTGCACCGGCCGGGACAGCAAGGAAAGTGATTAATATAATTACCGGTAGCAAGGCCAAGCCCGCTGTGGTGGGCGAATAACCTTGTATTTGCTGAAACCTAAGTACGAGGAAAAAGATCACGCCATTGAGGGCAAAGTAAAGAAAAAGGGTAACCATGTTGGCACCAGTAACAAGTGGATTCTTGAACATTTGAAGAGGTACCAGTGGTTCAGAGCGGCGAAGCTCTATCATTATGAACAGGATTAGCGCTATTATCCCTCCAACTAAGCCAATAAGCACAGACGTTGTATTCCAGCCGGCGACTGGACCGTAAATAAGTCCATACGCCATCCCTAGGAGACCAAGAAAAACAAAAATTGTTCCCCACAAATCGAGTTTACGCGCGGCCAGGTTTTTGTTCTCCGGGATAAAAACAGACGCAGCAATAAGAGCCGGGACGAGGAGTGGTATAACCATAAGAAAGACGGCCTGCCACATAAAGGTTTCAACAAGCCATCCGCCTAACCAGGGGCCCAGCGCAGCGATTCCTGCCGAAATACCTGCCCACAGACCTATAACTTGTCCCCGCTGGTTTTCAACAAAGCATGCATTTATTATTGCAAGGCTTTGCGGTATCATAAGCGCCGCTCCGATGCCTCCTACAGCTTGAAAGGCAATTAATAGACCAATTGTCTTAGCAGCGACTGCAGAAAGGATTGCCCCACTCCCAAATATAATGATGCCGGTGATAAAAACACGTTTGCGACCATAGCGATCGCCTAGAGAACCACCGATTAATAATAATGCGGCTAAAGTTAATAGATAAGCATTAACTACCCATTGAATGTCCGTTAGGCTGATACCGAAATAGGACTGTATGGTTGGAAGAGCGACTAATACAGCAGTACCTAATAGGAAAGCCGCGCTGCTGGCAAGAATAGTAGCAAATAGAATCCAGCGCCCCCTGGTTGAGCTAAGGGAACAACCATCAATCATAGATTGATTATACATCAGTTCGGCATCGTAGCCGAGTCATGTTATCAAACAATCTATATAGTTTGGGATTTTTCTTTTTTGAGATGAGTCATAGAATGGCCTAACACGATATTTCATCACACCAAGTAAGGAGTCGCTTTCATTGCAGGAGGTGTAACCTAAGGCTTGCATACTCGTTCTTTCCGTGATAGGATGATTCATCAATAATTAAGGAGTTTATGGCCATGAAAGGACAATTTCCAACTACTGGAGTCGAGCTTACATTACTACTAGTTGTCAGTGATATCGAACGATCCCGCTCATTTTATCGGGATGTACTCGGAGCAGAGGTATTTAGGGAATATGGGGGTACGTCCTGCGTACTTAATTTCCAAGGGAGTTGGATTCTGTTAGTTATTGGGGGCGGTCCAACTAAGGACAAGCCCGATGTTACATTTGCTCCACCACCCGATATTAATGTGGTGACTCATGAATTGACTATACGGGTGCCTGATTGTAATGAAGCTTATGACATTTTAAAATCACGAGGTGCAAATTTCTTAACTCCACCGGTAAATTGGGGTGGGGAAATCCGATGTTTCTTCCGCGATCCTGATGGTCACCTTCTTGAAATCAGCCAGCTAGTATGAAACTATAAGCTTCTAAACGGTCTAGCATTACATTGACCTGCCCCCATAAGTATTGGAAAGGGGGTTTTGTATGGTCAGGAACGACGGATAGCTATCACTAGCGCTTAGATGATACCGACTCAAGATGTCGAAAAGGCCTTTTAAGCAGTTTATAGCTATAAAACACTGACACTATAACTTCTGATTAAGGGGTCACGATTCTTTCCAAGTCACAATATATTCAGTATTCCCCATGTCTAGCTCAGTTTTCACCACTTCCCATATTCCACTGAGACCTTTTTCTCTCGCACTAAGCTCGAAGTGGCACATCGCAATCCCAATATCTACGAGCTGAAGGTCTATCTTTGCGTTGAACTTATCATATCCCCTAGTTCGCTTAAGATAG
>JAAXQM010000254.1 GCA_012974295.1 Dehalococcoidales bacterium | reverse complement strand
CTGTAGCACGCCTGTGTCAAGAGGCGAATTTCGATATCGGCGAAGATATGCTGGACGCACTGAAGCGAGCCAGGGAAAAAGAGGAATCCCCACTGGGGAAGCAGGTCCTAGATCAGATACTGGAGAATAACAGTATCGCGACCAACCAGAAAATCCCTATTTGCCAGGACTGCGGTACCGCGGTGGTCTTTCTCGAATTAGGTCAGGATGCGCATATTGCCGGAGGCGACCTTTACACCGCAGTGGAGGAAGGGGTGCGCCAGGGTTATGAGGATGGTTACCTGAGAAAGTCCATAGTAAGACAGCCATTCTCAGCACGGTTGAACACCAAAGATAACACACCGGCTATGATTCATCTAGATATGGTGCCGGGTGACCAGCTAAAAATCGCGGTCATGCCCAAGGGTGGCGGCAGCGAAAACATGAGCCGTCTCCATATGCTAACCCCGGCTAAGGGTCGCCAGGGCGTGATTGACGTAGTGGTCAACTCAGTGGCAGAGGCCGGCTCTAATCCATGCCCTCCTGTTATTATTGGTATCGGTATAGGTGGAACGGCGGACAAAGCAATGATACTGGCAAAAAAGGCGCTCCTGCGCCACCTGGGAGAACCAAGTCCAGACCCGGAGGTGGCGGACCTAGAACAGGAAATCCTGGAACGCATTAATAGCCTGGGTATCGGACCACAGGGATTCGGGGGGAGAACCACTGCCCTGGCTGTACATGCTGAGGTTTACCCTACACATATCGCGATGATGCCGGTAGCAGTAAACCTAAACTGCCATGCTGCCCGTCATAAGGAGGCTGTACTTTGAGCCAAAAAGCGACTATACAGAAATTAATTGACATTTATATCATGGGCAAGCGCTATCAGGTTCCCCAAGGACTAACAATCCAAGACGCTCTGGAGTATGCTGGCTACCAGCTCATTCGCGGTGTAGGTTGCCGCAGCGGTTTCTGTGGCGCCTGTGGCACTATCTACCGTATTAAGGGAGACCCGCAGTTGAAGTATGCCCTTGCCTGCCAGACCGTTGTTGAGCCAGATATGTATCTGACGCAAATACCCTTCTTCCCTACCGAGAAGGCAATCTACGATATCGAAGAGCTTGATCCCAGTGGGGAGCAGGTGCTCCAGCTCTATCCTGTTCTCTTAACATGCATGGGATGTAACTCCTGCACTAAGAGCTGCCCCCAGGATCTAGAGGTAATGGAATATGTTGCCGACGCGATCCGGGGCAACATCGCCGGAGTAGCAGAGAAATCCTTCGACTGCGTTATGTGCGGGCTATGCTCAGCCAGATGCCCGGCGGGTCTGTCGCAACCTAACATCGCTCTGCTTTGCCGCCGGTTATACGGCCGTCATATAGCTCCCAGAGCAGAGCACCTGGCTCAGCGTGTGGCCGAGGTAGAGAGCGGAAAGTTCGATGATGAGCTCAAGGCACTGATGGGTATGCCCGAGGATGAGTTGCGTCGCCGCTATGGTGAGCGCGATATAGAGTCCTAACAGAAGGAGAAGCAAAGATGTATCCACCTGAAATGCAGGAAAGCGTTGACAATGTCATAGCTACCAGGGAGCAACGCCTTAAGGAAAGCTACCCAGTGCTAAGCGCGGAGGAAAAGGCAACACTTCTCCAGGGCTTTCATCCGGATTCTATCGCCGGCGGGATGCGGGAATTACAGATAGGACCCAATAAAGGTGAACGCACGCCAAACGAACTGGCCGACCTGCTGGAGGGTAATAGCAGGATCGATCCCGATATTATTGATCTTGATATGGTGGATTATGACGTAGATGTCCTGGTCATTGGTGGTGGTGGAGGGGGCGCCGCTGCAGCCCTCCTCGCGCAGGAGAATGATGCCAGCGTAATGCTGGTGACTAAACTGCGCCTGGGTGATGCGAATACCGTGGGGGCTGAAGGCGGTACCCAGGCAGCAACCAAACCTCAAGATTCCCCGGCAATCCATTACCTTGATGCCATGGGTGGCGGTGGCTTCACTAACATCCCGGCGTTAGTCGATGCTTTAGTTCACGATGCACCTGGAGTTATCCATTGGCTGGAATCACTGGGGATGATGTGGGGCAAGGAGCCAGACGGTACGCTGCTGACCGAGAGCGGAGGGGGTACATCGCGAAAAAGAATGCATTCCGCCCGGGATTATACCGGCCTGGAGGCAATGCGGGTTCTGCGCGATGAGGTGCGGAACCGCGGGATAGATGTGTTAGAGTTTGCTCCTGTAGTGGAACTGGTGATGGACGAAGAAGGACAGGTAGCAGGGGCAGTCATAATTAACTTCGAGACCGATGAAATGGTTTTAGTGCGGGCCAAGGCAATAATTCTTGCCACCGGCGGCGGGGGTCGCCTGCACTATCAGGGCTTCCCCACCACCAACCATTACGGCGCCACGGCCGATGGCCTGGTTATAGCCTACCGCGTCGGCGCAAAGCTTATCTTCATGGATACAATGCAGTATCACCCCACAGGCGTAGCCTATCCCGAGCAAATCGTAGGACAACTGGTTACAGAGAAAGTCAGGGGGCTAGGTGCCCAACTGGTGAACTCCGATGGTGAACAGTTCATCTTCCCCTTGGAGACCCGGGATGCCGTGGCTTCATCTATAATCCGTGAGTGTAAGGAGCGCGGCAAGGGACTAACTACGCCTACGGGACAGTTGGGCGTGTGGCTGGATTCGCCTATGATCGACATGCTACGTGGCCCGGGAACCATTGCCCGGGAATTGCCTGCCATGGTACGCCAGTTTCAGCGTTTCGGCATCGATATGAGCAAGGAGCCCGTACTGACCTACCCCACACTGCATTACCAAAACGGGGGAATATTGATCGATGATCAGGGAAGGACCACCATCCCTAACCTTTTCGCCGCCGGCGAAGTAGAGGGCGGTGTACACGGCCGAAACCGACTCATGGGTAATTCCACTCTCGATATATTTGTTTTCGGACGACGGGCGGGTAAGGCAGCAGCAGAGCGCGCCAGGGAGACGAAGCCGGGGAAACTGACCCTGGAGCACGTACGCCAGTGGCAGCGCCAGCTTAAAGAGGCGGGGCTGGAAGAAAGACCCCGTTCTCCCATACTTATCCCCGACTATACCCGCCATGGACGCATCGCCAGCCTCAGCGGAAGTTTTGCCAGCGGACTTGAGTAATGCAGGATTATATACTAAAGGGCCAGACTGATGTTAGCCAGATCGAGGGGATACTTGATATCGTGTTAAATTCCTCATGTCCCCCGGTAGCACGGTGCCGCTTGTTATCAAGTGGATTCGCTCCGCATCACACCCTTAATGTGGAAGAGGATATCGCCGGGAGCGTTGCCTGCCTCGGCTGCGGCAACTGCATTGATATTTGTCCCGTGCTGTCCCGTGAGCCTACCCGTATGAAGAAAACGGCCCAGCGCAGCTCAATGGCCTTGGAGACACTGGTGGCGGAGGACTGTGACCGCTGTTTCAACTGCGTACTCTCCTGCCCGCAGGTGGATACCACCATCAAGCACTATATCGTTAATCGGCATATGGTCGAGGCGATGTCCCGTCTCGAAACACGGATCGGCGATGAGAAAGAGCCCGACCTGGACCTTTATGTAGAAGAGGCGTTGATCTAACCTCCAGGAGGAATTTTAAGGTGGACTTTGCCATTCCCGAAGAGCTAAAGATGGTTCAAGCCTCTGTAAGGAAGTTTGTAAAAGATGAGCTCATGCCCTTGGAGAGGGATATCCTGGGGCGTGAGGGCGACCCCACTACCGGCAGGGTAATGCTTCCCCCGGAGGAAGAGGAGCGGCTGTTCAATATGGTGCAGGAGATGGGGTTGTGGGGAGTGAGCGTTCCCGAGGAGTTAGGAGGAGTGGGACTACCAGCACTGGGGGTTTGTCTTGTCGAGGAGGAACTGGCTAAGTGCGTCGTCCCTTTCAACTTTGGCGATATCTCTCCCATCCTTTTCGATGCTGATGAGGAGCAGCGAAAAAACTATCTGCAGCCCCTCATAGATGGCGAGAAGCGGGCCTGCCTCGCCCTCCTTGAAGCTGATGGATCTGACCCTGCCACGATGACTACCACCGCGGTTAGTGAGGATGGCGATTATATCATTAACGGACGCAAGATTTGCCCGGCAAATGCTATCGATGTCGGCGATTTTACCATGGTCTTCGCTGTCACTGACAGAGAGAAAGGTGCCCGCGGAGGCATTACCTGCTTTCTCGTAGACCGTGATACCCCTGGATTCACCACAACTGGTGGTGGCGAGCGGACGGGACGGCATGCCCAGGTGGTAGAGCCTATCAATCTTATCTTCGATAATTGCCGTGTTCCTGCCAAGAATATTCTCGGTAAAGAGGGAGAGGCATTCTACCTTGGCATGAAATGGCTACCGGCAAGACGCATTGTGAGGGGAGCCAGGTGTGTCGGTGCAGCGGAGCGACTGCTTGAGATATCCAAGGAGTATGCCAAGAATTGGCAATCTTTGGGCCGCCTGATTGAGCAGCGGCCCAGCGTGCAGCGGGACTTAGCTGATATGGCTATTGAGATTCATGCTACCAGACTGATGGTGTTCCACGCAGCCTGTAAGGCGGATGAGGAGGAGGATATCCACCAGGAGGCTGCCATGGTGAAGGTGTTTGCCACCGAGATGGTGGAAAGAGCGGCTGACCGCGCTACACAGATCCATGGCGGGCCCATATACACCAAAGAACTGCCTTTATCCAGATTGTGTCGAAACGCCATCGCGGCAAGCACATCAGAGCAGGCCTTAGAGCTCCAGCGGGCTATCATTGCCCGAGACCTCTTAAGATATTGATTGGAGGATGGCGATGTCGAAGCGGATTACCTCACCCCTTGACGATAATACTATTAAGGACCTGAAAGCAGGCGATCAGGTTTTAATCAATGGAATAATCTACACTGCCCGTGATGCCGCACATAAGAGGTTGACTGAAGCCCTGGATCGTGGCGAGGATCCGCCATTCGATTTCCGTGGTCAGACACTTTATTATATGGGACCATCACCGGCTAAGCCGGGGCAGGTTATCGGTGCCGCCGGGCCAACCACCAGCGGGCGCATGGACACATATACCCCTCGTCTCATTGCCTCAGGGCTCAAGGGCATGATCGGAAAGGGCAGCCGCTGTACCGATGTGAAAGAGGCCATGGTGAAACACAAAGCAATCTACTTCGCTGCCATAGGTGGAGCCGGGGCCCTCATCGCCCGTTCTATAAAGAAGGTGGAGGTGATGGCCTACGAGGATCTGGGAGCAGAAGCGATCAGGCGGCTTGAGGTGGAGGACTTTCCCGCCACCGTGGTGAACGATGCATATGGTGGGGATTTATATGAAGAGGGGAAAGCTAAGTATCGCCAGGACTAGGACCGACCAGAGCATTTTTATGAGCCTCTATTTTCTTCACAGACCCTCCCAAAAAAGCCCGAATTTTCGTAAACCTTTGCAGGAGCACTAATGGATCTAAAGGTTGACCTGGAATGGGGCGATGAGGGGGTAATCCCGGAAACGATTCACCCCGACACTGCCTTCATCTTCGAAAAAATGGGGGATGTAATCCAGGAAATGGTTGCCCCTGATATCGGAGAGATGGTGCTGGATATCGGATGCGGCAGGGCAATCGATGCCCTGGCTCTGGCAAAACGGGGTGCCAGGGCAATCGGTCTAGACCCATCGGGAAGGATGATAAGGGAAGCCAAAAACCATATTAACAATAGCGATATTCACCTCGTTCGTGGGATCGGTGAGGCGCTTCCGTTTAAAAAGCGTTCCCTGGATAAGATAATATGTAAAGGCGCGCTAGACCACTTTGTTGACATGCCCAAGACGATGGCGGATATGTCTCAGTCGCTCAAACCGGGAGGTAGTGCGATAATCGCTATAGCTAACTTTGAAAGCCTTAGCTGTCATTTGGGGAGAAGCTGGTTTCCTGTCGTGAAAATGTTTTACCGCCAACAGGATGGTATACATCCATGGATACCTCCTGCTGACCATAACTACAAATTCGACTGCCCGATGTTGAAACAGACAGTTGCATGTGATTTCGATATAGAGAAAATAAGAGGCATGTCCCTGCTCTGGACCGCCCCTTACTGGGGAAAGTTTCTCTCTCTATTGCCCCGGCGGGTCTCATCAGTCATCCTGGCATCCCTCGATAGAATCGCCCGCTGGCTACCTTCACTGAGCGATGTAATTATCGTCAAGATCACCCCAAAGGGCGCTTAAGCCTGCAGACCTCTTCATAAACATCAACAACCTGTTTTGCTGTCTGCTCCCATGTGAAGTGACGCGTCACCCTTCTCCTCCCTTCACTACTCAGCCTGTGCTGCAACGTTTCATCCTCCAGCAGAGCCTTGATTGCCTTAGCCAGGGCATTAGGATCCTGTGGAGGCACCAGAATACCGCTCTTCCCATTCCCAACCACCTCGGGAAGCGCACCAGCCCTTGTAACGATTACCGGCACCTCACAGGCCATAGCCTCCGCAGCAGGAAGACCAAACCCCTCATAAACGGATGGCGTAACGGCGATGTGAGAAGAAGAGTATTTCCGAACCAACTGCTCATTGGTTACTCTCCCGGTAAATTCGACCATATCCTCGAGCCCATACTCATTCACAAGATCAAGGGCATATGTATCATTTTGTTCGATCTTGTCCACCACGGTTAATTTAAGTGCCACGTTATCCTGTTTCAGCAGTCGCAATGCCTGAAGCAGGAAAATGATGCCCTTTTTACGGTCGCTCGTCCTGCCGACCATGATAAGACGGCCCGGCCCATCCTTCGACCCCACACCAACCCCATCCACATTCTGGAACAAATCGGTATCGATACCGGGGTATACCATCCTCATCTTGCTCCCGGGAATTCTGAATTCCCGGCCAACCTCCCGTGTGGAGCTCTCCGAGTCCGTGATGATCATATCCAGTCGCCGGGCAACGATCCCCTGCATTAGCGGGGGATAGAGAAGGAGCTGCCTGATTTTTTTCCAAACGCTTGTTTCCTGTGCAAGGTCCGCCCTGGTATCAATGGGTAAGGGGTGATGAATGGTAGCGACCACAGGAATTTGCAGCGTCTTCATCAGCAAAAGCCCATAGGCGAGGCACTGGTTATCATGAATTACATCGTAACGATGTGTAGGAAGAAGCTCCCTTATCTTTAGATAGGCTTTAAGGCTGAATGTGAGCATCTCCGGAAACATGCCCAGCTTGGTCCCGCCAAACTCGAAGAGGTTGAACGGGGTGAGGAGATGGAAGGGTTTTTCCGCAGACAAGGCACTTTGCCCATCATGCCTTCGGTCGTAGAGGTTTAAGCTATCAAGATAGTGCGCCCTGACCCCTTCAGGAACATCAGGGTAGGGCGGCCCAACGATTATGTCTACTTCATGACCCAGCCGGTGAAGCTCCCGAGACAGGTAATAGAGGTAAATCCCCTGACCGCCACAGTATTTATTCCCCCGATAGCACAGGAGACATATCTTCACTTCTGGTTCTCCCTATACTAAATCTTTTTGGTATATATAACGACGCTCTTAGGAAAGATGAAATTGAAGAAGCGTTCTACCCTTGATACAAATATTGACTTTGTAGTTATCTGAAGCTCTAGAAACCTGAGGTACAAATCCGGTATCCTCGCCTCCTCATTCTTCAGGCCGAAAATGCAGCGCATGATCCAGTAGATCGAATGGAAGGCGTGCTCATAACGAATTGCATAAATTCGTAAGCTATGGCGGTGCAGTACTCTAACCAGCCCCTGCGCGGTAAATATCCTGACGTGCCCTCCTGGATGGTTGTAATAGTCAGAGTCCAGTATCCAGCATGTCTTTTCGGGTACATAGGTAGGCACGGTGACCGCCAGCAGCCCTCCCCTCCTGAGTACCCGCACCATCTCCTCGATACCCTGATCGGGATCATCAACGTGTTCCATAACCTCAGAGCAGATAATTTTATCGAACGAGGCATCCTTGAACGGAAGATTCAAGGCATCGCCACACAGCACGTTCCGGTTACCATTGAACCCATTCTGTTGATCCATATGATCCAGCACGTACTTGGTCTTCTTAAGGCCCAAGTCGTCCATGTCCATGGCGCATGTAATACCACTGCCATTGTTAAGGCGATATGCTTCGTAGCTGTGCCTCCCTTCACCACAGCCCACATCTAAAAACCTGTCACCGTCACTGACCTTGAAAAGGTTGAAGTTAACCGTAAGCACTAAAGGACCTCCCGATATACTTCCAGAGTCTTCCTTGTCGCTTCCTCCCAGGTAAAGTGTCTTTGCACCCTTTCCTTACCCTTTTCTCCCATCGTCTGACGCAAGGGCTTATCGGAAAGAAGACGCTTTATCGCCCCGGCCAGGGCAGAGTGATCCCGTGGCGGTACTAAAATTCCGCTCTCCCCATCCTCTACCACCTCAGGGAGCGCTCCCGCCGTGGTGGCAACTACGGGTAGACCACAAGACATCGCTTCTGCAGCAGGAAGGCAAAATCCCTCATATAACGAGGGGACAACGGCTACCTCCGCCCTGCGGTAGAACCCAACCACTTCCTCTACACTCACCTTTCCGGTAAATTCCACACTGTCATCGAGCCCCAATCTCTCCACCAGTACCGGTGTATACTCGTTATCTGGAGCTCCACGGTCCACAATAGTGAGTTTAACATCCATCTCTTCGCGCAGTAGCTTGAGAGCGCGAAGCAGATAAATGATCCCCTTTTTTCGGTCCCGGGTGTTGGCCACGACGACTAGGCGACCTCGCTCCTTCTGCTTACCATCTAAATCCCGAAACATCTCGGTATCTATGCCATTGTAGACCACCCTTATTTTATCACGGGAAACCTTAAATGCGTTCCTAGTCTCTTCTGCAGCGCTCTCTGAGACCGTAATCACTCTATCCATCCTCCCAGCCACCAGGTGTTGCATTACGAAAGGGTAAAAACATATGCGGCCAAACCTCTCCCACGCATTATCTATATAGGCAATATCGGTCTTTCTATCGATAGGTAAGGGGTGGTGTACAGTGGCCACAATGGGGATCCCAAAGGACTTCATCATCAGTATGCCGTAGCCCAGGGTCTGATTGTCATGAATAATATCGAAATGGCCGTGACGAAGCAGCTGGCGTACTTTCTGATAGGCCCTGAAGCTGAATGAGAACATCTCGGGGAACATCCCCAGCCTTATCGAAGCCAGCTCGTAGAGGTTGAGCGGGGTAAAGATACGGAAGGGATCTTTCTTGGGGAACCCGAATTCGAAAAGATTCAGGTTTTCCACCCGGTGTTCGGTAACCCCATCAGGTATATCGGGGTAAGGGGGCCCTACAACTACATGAACCTCATGCCCTAATCTTTGGAGCTCTCGGGACAGGTAATACAGGTAAATTCCCTGACCCCCACTGTACATATTCCCCCTATTGCAAAGGAGGCATATTTTCATGCTTTGCTCGTCCCCAGGTGTAGAGGTAGGGCGAGAAGAAGTCCAGCGATGCTCTTGGCATCCTGCAGCTCACCAGAGGTAATCAGGTTGTGAACCTGTTCCAAAGGAACGGGTACAACCTCTATAATCTCATCCTCTTGAACAGTTTTATTTCCAGGCTCAAGCTCTGTGGCAAGGAAAAGGTGTAAATATTCGGTAAAACATCCCGGGCTACTGTAGAACCCACCGAGCCGCTCCATCTTCGCGGCAGTATATCCAGTCTCCTCCTCCAGCTCCCTGAAGGCGCTGTGTATGGGCTCCTCACCCGGTTCGATAACGCCGGCGGGTATCTCGAGAAGCTCCCGAGCCAATGCGTAACGAAACTGTCGTACCAGCATGACATTATTCTCCGCATCGACAGCTACAATAGCAACGCAATCCGGGTGATCCACCACCTCCCGCGTGGTCTCCCTGCCATCGGGAAGTGCCACCCTATCAACGTGAAGTTTAATCCGTCGACCCTCGTATATTTGTCTGCTCGCTACAGTTCGTTCTTGCATTAGCTTAGAGGTTCCATATTATATATCATAGCTGTCTCATCGCAGTCAGGGAACTTTGGGCAGCGGAGACACTCACCCCATACCTTACGTGGCAGCTCATTTTTATCTACCTGGCGAAAGCCAAACCGCTCGAAGAAACTGGGCACATATGTGAGGCAAAAGATGGTCTCGATTCCCATGCTTCTTACCTCTTCCAGGCAGGCCTGCATTAGTAAGGCCCCGGCGCCTTTATCCTGTATCTCCTCAGCGACACAAACAGCCCTGATCTCGGCGAGATCGGACCAGAATATATGAAGCGCAGCACATGCAACCAATTTCTCTCCATCCCGTACCACGACAAAGTCCCTCATATTCTCATAGAGTTCACTGAGTGCGCGGGGTAACATCTCACCCTTATCAGCAAAGTAATTGACCAGCTTGCGAATTTGAGGTATGTCGTCAATGCGTGCCTTTTCTGCCTTCATTTATGTACCAGCCTCTTCATCAAGGTTCCGTAGAAAAACGTTGGTGGTTGCGTCCTCAGAAAACGGGCTACATGAGGGCTGAGATTTACTTTTACAGTGTCCCCGCTCTCCAGTGCCAGGTTAATCTGGCCATCTATGCTCAATATGGCCTGATGGTCAGTGCGCACCCGTAATTCAACGATGGATGTAGCTGGAAGAACCATCGCATTGGAGAACGTCAGGTGAGGAGAAATTGGATTTAGAAGAATCTCCCTTGACTGGGGATGAAGGATGGGACCACCGCTAGCCAGAGAGTAGCCCGTACTTCCTGTCGCGGTGGAGAGTATCACCCCATCCGCTTTATATGTAGTTAAATGGGCACCATCGATGATGGTCTCCACGTGAATAACCCTGGCTACGTCACCCCGCCCAACGACAATGTCGTTTAAGACATGAAAGGACTTTTTACCTTCCAGCTCCGCCTGAAGCATAGCCCGCTCATCAATCCATCCTTCCCCCGCCAATAAATCAGCCAGCCTATCGCGAGCCTCATCAACACTCAGCTCGGTTAAAAAACCGAGCCTACCCAGATTTATTCCCACAATAGGGATGGACTGAGGGGCCACAGCACGCGCTGACCTCAATATGGTGCCATCTCCACCAATACTGAGAATAAGTCCCGTGTTCTCAACCTGAGCCTTAGCACCCTCCTCATCCCAGGCAGAACAGAGCCAAACAACTGCATTTAGAGAGGGCAAAAAACCTGCCAGCTCCTCGGCAAAAGCCTTAGCAGCAGCTATCTTTGGATGATAAAGAATACCAACCCTTTTCAAGAACCGCTCCTAAAACCTAATCAAATCAACAAACATTCGAAGGCAAAGTTGCATTGGGAAGTCTATCATTGCTCCAGAGTGGTGTCAAGGCAAAAAGGTGATCGCGGCAATCTCTGAATACTTCATCAGTATCCAGGGGTAAATGCCGAGCAATAATACTCCGAGGCAGGTGATGGCAAGCGCGATGCGGAGCCCACTTGAGGCATGTACCCGCTCCTCCGATAGTGGCTCTCCCAAAAACATCACTCGCACAACCCTTAAATAGTAGTATGCGGAAATGACAGAATTAATCACGGCGATGATAACAAGCCACAGCAGGTCAGCGTTTACGCCAGCGCTGAATATGTAAATCTTGGCCATGAACCCCGCTGTAGGTGGGATGCCGGTAAGTGATATGAGGCAGAGAGCCAGAGCCAAGGCAAATAACGGGGCTCGACGTACCATGCCAGAATAATCAGCTATCTCATCACTATTGATCTTATTAGAGATAGCAATGATTGCAATAAAAGCCCCCAGATTGGTAAGAGCATAGCAAGCCAAGAAGAACATTATCGCACTGCTCGCCTCGGCGGTAAATGCCGCCAGCCCGATCATGATGTAGCCCGCCTGGGCGATGCTGGAGTACGCCAGCATGCGCTTGATGTTTTTCTGCGTAAGGGCGACGATATTACCAATAGTCATCGTGATGGCGGCAAGCACAGCGAATATCATCCCCCAGTCCAGGCTCGCCGGCCCTAAGGCCTCATAGAATATCCTTAGTATGACCGCAAAGCCCGCCGCTTTGCTGGCTACGGAAAGGTAGGCGGTAACCGGAGTGGGCGCCCCTTCGTAAACATCAGGGACCCACATCTGGAAGGGAACAGCAGCGATCTTGAATCCAAATCCAGCTACCAATAGTACAATACCCATCAGGAGAGCCGGGCTGCCTAATATCCCCTGAGACGATATAGCCGCGGCGATCTCGTCAAGATAGGTGGTGCCCGTAAGCCCGTAAACCAGCGCCATACCGTACAGCAGCACCGCACTGGCCACTGCACCCAGGAGCAGGTATTTTAATCCCGCCTCGCTGGACTTGGCATCCTTTAGAAATCCAGCCAAGACATAAAGAGAGATTCCGGTCAGCTCTAATGCAACGAAGATTGAGATCAGCTCCCTGGTAGATGCCAATAGCATCATTCCTGTAGTGGCCAGGAGCACCAGGGCGTAGTATTCCGCGCGGAAGGCGGCGAACTTGCGTGAATATTCGGTGGAGGAGATGAGTATCAGCGCTGCAATTCCCAGGAAAAGGAGGCTGAAAAAGATGGAGAATTGATCAACTGCCAGCGCACCACCGAAAGAAGTCTCAACCCTCCCCCACAGTGATAAGGCAAAGATGGCGGATACGATGACACCGGTAACGCTTACCCATCCCAGGATCCATTTTTCCTTGACAAACAGGTCGAGGAGAATTACCGCCAAGGCCGTGGCCAACAGGCTTATCTCAGGTGATAGGAGATAAAGGTCCAATACTCGCTCCTTCTACGGTTTTACAACTAGCAACTTTCGCTATCTCGAGCAGCTTCTGCGTATCCTTGTGTAGCTCGTCCCATATATCAGGGAGTTCTTCGCGAGAAACCCAGATGCCATCGCCCACGTCGCTTCCCGGTCGGAATTCCCCAGCGACCACGCGCGCAAGCGAATCAATATAAATTACATGAAGCGTTGTCTCGCCATCCGACTTTACTATCCTCTCAAATGGAGGTAGTAGAGTATCAAGTTCTATATCAAGATCGGTTTCTTCCTTAACCTCCCTGATGATTCCCTCCCCAATACTTTCCCCCAACTCCAGTGAACCCCCGGGGCAGATCCATTTCCCCTGCCAGAAACCATTCCTTTCCGGCACATGCTTCACCAACAAGACCCTCTCTTTCTCATCAACAATCACGGCTCCAACCGCCACCATTATCCTAACCATTAATCATTCCTACAATCGGCTGAATGCCCATCTTAATGACATTGGTAAATATTACGGGATAGAGCCCGATTAGCATGATCACCGCTACAAACGCGAATATATACACCTTTTCCAGCCTGTCGGCATCGGGCACACCATTATATTCATCCCATGGCGGGCCATAGAATACACGCCGCAGCATCCACAGGATATATCCTGCACTAAATACCACACCCGTAATTGCCAGAATGGTATATATCTCAATGCCGGAAACTATCGTGCTACCATAGCTACCAACGAAGGTTATGGCTTCAGCAGCGAAACCACTGGTGCCAGGGAGTCCCAGGGCAGCGAAGCCGGCAATACTAAATACGACTGCAATTACAGGCATCTGGCGCACCAGCCCGCCCAGCCTGGGGATGCTCCGTTCATGAGTTTTATAGTAGACTAGTCCAACCATGGCAAACAGTAGTCCGGTTATAACGCCGTGGCTGACCATCTGCAGTACGGCACCGGTCATGCTTACCTCTGACAGAGCAAAAATACCCAGCAGGACAAAGCCCATATGGCTCACGCTGCTGTAGGCGATCAGTTTCTTTAAATCGGTCTGCCGCAACGTCAATGCCGCACCGTAAATCACACCGATCACAGCTATCACAACGAAGAGCAACGCATATCTCTCTGCAGTCTCAGGGAAAATGCTAACCGAGACCCTGATCATTCCATAGCCACCCATCTTGAGTAGCACGCCAGCAAGGACCACACTCACCGCTGTGGGGGCATCGGTATGCGCATCGGGAAGCCATGTATGAAATGGGACAATTGGCAGTTTAATTGCATAAGCAACGATGATGAGGAAGAATATTCCGCCAGCCATCATTGAGCTTAGGATGGAATCGAGTCCCATCCCTGCCAGTACTATCATGTCGAAGGTGCCCGCCTGTAAATAGAGGAGCAGTATACCGGCCAGCATAAAGGCACTGCCGAAGAGTGTATACAGGACGAACTTTATGGCCGAGTACTCCTTCCTTCCCGTGCCCCAGATGGATATGAGCATATACATCGGTATTAGCTCTACTTCCCAGAAAATGAAGAATAGAATCAGATCCAGGGAGCAGAACACTCCCAGTATTCCCATTTCCAGTAACAGGAGCCAGGCGAAGTATTCCTTGATTCTGAGGTCTACCTTCCACGATATAAGCACTGCGAGGAAGCCAATGAAGGTGGTAAGGAGTACCAGGGGCAGGCTCAAACCGTCAACGCCCAAGAAGTACTGGACATTAAATGCCGGGATCCAAGAAAATTGTTCCACAAACTGTGGCCCGTCAATCGAGCGGTCGAACATGGCGAAGAGGGCCAGGGAGAGGGCGAAAGAAACCGCGGTGAAAAGAGCAGCAGTAAGCTTTATCCGCCTGGGGTTAGCCCCGGGGAGCAGGGCAATAATTATTGCCCCGATGACGGGGAGGAAGATGATAGCTGATAGATAGGGAAATTCCAACCTTTCCTCCTAGTTATTAATTAAACATAAATAGAAAAGCCACTATAGCCAGTATGCCAACAAATATCGCCAGTCCATAGACCTGCAGTTGTCCCGTTTCCAGCCTCCGCATAACTTTCCCACCCGTCATGGTAACCATGGCGACGCCGTTCACGGCACCATCAACGATGTGCGCATCTATCCATCCAAGGACAACGAAAACGCCGTCAACCAAGAATCTCATAAGAAATATTCTCTCGTAAAGCTCATCGATGAAGTATTTGCGGATAAGTAATGTATAGATGGGGCCAAGGCTCTTCCCAATAGATTCCGCTGACAACAATTTCCTCCCGTATATGGCATAGGCCAGCAAGATGCCAGCGAATCCAAAAATGAGCGACACCCAGGCCAGCCAGCTGGTGAGGGCACCGAAGAAGCTGAAGTGGACGTCCGCCCCCAGGAAATCGCCAACCGGCAGCCATCCAGCAATCACCGCAAATACAGCCAGGATAACAAGTGGGATGATTATGATCTTTGGCGACTCATGCAGGCCATGGCCGTGGCTACCTTCCTCACCACCCCGGTATTCCCCGTGAAAGGTGAGGAATACAGCACGGAACATATAGAAGGCAGTCATGAAGACGGTAATCATCGCTAACCAGAATAAGACCGGGGCATATGCATTTGCCTCATGCAGGATGCCCTCTTTGCTCCAGAACCCCGCCAGGGGCCAGATTCCAGCAAGGCTCAACGAGCCTATGAGGAATGTGGCGTACGTCCATGGTTGTATCTTCCGAAGCCCGCCCATCTTTCTCATATCGAAGGTACCGGTAGCATGGCTGACGCTCCCCGAACCCAGAAAGAGGAGTGCCTTGAAGAAGGCGTGGGTAAACAGATGGAAGATTGCCACCGCTACACCCAGTGCCATTGCATGATGCTCATCGATAGCACCGCTGGCATAGCCCATCCCCACCGCTCCCATACCCAGCATCATGTAGCCGAGCTGGCTGATGGTAGAGAATGCCAGCACCCGCTTAATATCGGTCGCTACTAGACCCATGGAGGCGGCGAATATTGCGGTGAAGCCCCCGATAATGGCCACTACAGTTATTGCCGTCTCAGAGGAAGCAATCATGGGGAACATACGCGCAATCAAGTAAACGCCTGCGGTGACCATGGTAGCGGCATGGATTAGGGCGCTGACAGGTGTCGGGCCTTCCATAGCGTCGGGAAGCCATGTATGCAGTGGAAACTGACCCGATTTTCCTACCGCCCCGGAAAAGATGCCGATAGCCGCTAAAGTGAGCGTTGTACCGCCTAATACACCGGCAAGTGCCAATTCGTGAAGCTCACCAATATCAAATGTGCCGGTCTTAACGTAGAGGAAAATGACGGCCACCAGGAAGCCAAAATCACCGATACGGGTGACCAAGAAGGCCTTCATCGCCGCCCTGGCTGCAGAAGGTTTGTGGAACCAGAATCCGATAAGCAGGTACGAGCACAGCCCCACACCCTCCCAGAACAGGAAGAGGAAAAGGAGGTTGTTGGCCATCACCAGCCCCAGCATGGAGCCGGTGAACAGCGACATGAAGGCGAAGTAGCGGGCAAATCCCCCGTCTCCCTTCATATAGCCGATGGAATATATCTGTACCAGGAGGCTTATGGTGCTGACCGTAACTACCATTATCGCTGCCAGCGAGTCCATTGTTATACCGATATTGATTACCAGATCGCCGATGGACAGCCACTGGTAGCTGACGTCTGTTAGTACGTGATTCTCCGCTCCGTTGACCGCGATTAGTGCCCAGATAGATAAGATGAGAGAGCCTGCAATAGCAATAATTGTGGTATACGCGCTGAGCATTGGCCGATTATTGAAGAACGGCCTCAATATCAGCCCGATAATGAGGAAGGACAAGAAAGGTAATAGAAATATGGCCCAAACTGCTATATTCGGCATAGTACTACCATTTCATCAGATCGAATTTCTCCGAATCCACCGTTTTCTTTGATCGATAGATGGCGATTATAAGCGCCAGGCCCACTGCAACCTCGGCGGCAGCGACTACCATGATAAAGATGACAAAGACCTGCCCGGTAATGAACTGGCCGTACCGGGAGAAAGCCACCATGGCGATATTTACTGCTGTAAGCATGATCTCGATGCTCATCAGGATGACTACCGCATTTCTCTTTGCTAAAACGCCATAGAGTCCGATTGCGAAAAGGACTGCCGAAAGCACTAAGAAATGTTCGAGACCAACGGCCATTTTTTATTTATCCCTCACTAGTACTATAGCTCCGATTATCGCTGCTAGCATAAGCGCGGCGGCAATCTCAAAGGCGAGGACAAATCCGTCCTCACTAAATATGGCATGTGCAATCGCCGATGTTGTGGATTCGGTGGGAACCTCAGCGACGACATTCCAGTCGGTGTTTACCAGGGCAAAGATCATGGTCGCTAGAAAAAGGAAGCCAATAAATAAGGCGGGGAGCCGCAGTCGACCCGAGGGGCTGCCCTGCCGGCTATCTCTGGTGAGCATAATAGCAAAGATGATAAACACCCCGATCGCACCTACATAGATAAGCACCTGTGCCCCTGCTAGGAAATCGGCACTCAGCGTGGCATAGATACCTGCTACAGTGAAAAAACAGAGCACCAGGAAAAGAGCGGCACGGAATAGATCGCGCGTCAACACCACAGCCAGCGCCGAAGCCACGCTCACCACCGCCAAAATCCAGAAAGCAATATCCATACCCATTACGCCACTTTTTCCTTCTCTACCTCATCCTCTACTTTATCCTCTACTACCCGGTTGCGGTCTAGAAGAAGAGCCTGTTTGGGCAAGGTTGGCTCAATCTCGGGACGAGCATATGCGCTGGGTTGCATTTCGGGGGATGGTCTAAGCCCCTCTTTATCCAGTTCCATGTCTTCCCTGCGATAACAGGATGCCTCGTACATTCTCGATAGGAATAACCGGTGGGCGGGACATGCCTCAATGCATAAGCCGCAGAATATACATTCTCCCAGGTCAATATCAAATCTCTCTACACCAGTTGTACCCTCCGGTGTCTCTTGGGGTAATATCTTAATAACTCCATAAGGGCACGCATTTGCACACTGCTGGCACCAGGCGCAGAAACCACAATTGAAACACCTCTTGGCTTCCGCGATACAGTCATCTTCAGAGAAGCTGATAGCACACTCACCGAATCCCTTAACCCTCTCCTCAACGCTTACGTGTGACAGCTTGGCTCTCTCAGCTTCAGCATAATCACTGATGTCCAGATCCTCGAATGCTACCTGTTCCATCGGTAGCGCCTGCTTTGATATATCTTTACTCTCGCCGCGAAGATAGCTATCAATAGAGATCGCTGCTTTCGCTCCATCCCCTATGGCCTCCACCACCGTCGCCGGCCCGCTTACTGCATCCCCGCAGGCGAAGATGCCGGGTTTGTTGGTAGCGTTGCTAACAGAATCGACTTCGAAGGTATTCCATTTTGTAATCTGTATATCCGCTCCCCCGCTCAAGAAATCGAGATCAGGTCTCTGACCAATTGCGGGGATAATCATGTCGACATCTAGGATAAATTCCGATCCTTTGACCTCTACCGGGCGTCTCCTGCCACTGGCATCTGGCTCTCCCAACTCCATTTTTATACACTCCATCCCCGCCACTCTGCCACCATCGTCAACAACCCTAACCGGGGCCGCCAGGTAATGAAT
>JAAXQM010000248.1 GCA_012974295.1 Dehalococcoidales bacterium | reverse complement strand
CCATAGAGGACTTCGTCAAATTAACAGAGAGTTATATAATATAGCATCAGGGCGATACCTATCCCAGACTTATTAAAGGAGAATGCCAAAAAAAAGTGCAGGATACTTCCTGCCGGGGGTATAGGGGTGTCCCCCAGCTTTGAAATTCCCCAAAACTGGGGGATACAGTGGGTTGATTAAGACTATTTCAGCATTCTCTAATGGTGTCACTATCCTATATCGAATAGAGTTGCCAAGCTGCTAGCACCACTACCTTTGCATACATGGCCCACGGCGGTTTAAAAAAGGCCGTTTAGCATTACTCTCACATTGTCTAATGCTTCCCAGACACTGCTATCGCTGGTATAGTATATGTACCTGATAATGATGGGGTGATGAGATTATGTTAATGCGGATGCTCGGGGTTCCTTGGAAGGTTAGATTGGCAATAGCACTGATTATAATTGTTGTGGTGCTTATTATCCAGTTTACATAGCGAGTCGTGCACTATGGTGGGGTAATCCCACCTTAAGTACCAGATTCATAGTTGTGTTCTACATACACAACACATACCTATGAAGCTTACCTAAATAGCACCCTAGCTATATAAAGCATGCTCACGATTTTGTGATCGACAGCCACAGATCCATTGCTGCACTGGGGGTTCCCCCAGCTTCAAAAGAGTCCCCAGGATTGGGGGATTAGGGGTTGATTGAGACTATTTCAGTAGTCTCTTTCACCTTTACGAGCTGTTGACGGAACCGGGCAAGCCAGCTAGAATTGGCGTTTATACAGGACAGAGTATGATAGACACAGTTATCGAGGTCAAGAACCTCTACAAAAGCTACGGCGACGTTGAGGCAGTGAAGGGGATTAGCTTCAGCGTATCAAAGGGCGAGATATTCGGTATGTTGGGCCCGAACGGAGCTGGCAAGACAACAACCATGGAGATAGTGGAGGGGATCCGAAATGCTGATTCGGGTGAGGTGGAGGTGCTGGGAATGAATATAAGGCAGCACCAAAGACAGGTAAAGGCCAATATAGGAGTGCAGCTTCAGACCACCTCTCTGTATCCCAGGCTCTCCGTCCGTGAGGTACTTGACCTTTTCGGTAGCTTTTTCCCCAACCAGGTCTCGGCAGACAAGCTCATAGAAATGGTAGAGCTTGAAGATAGTCGGAATAAACGTTGCATTAACCTCTCAGGCGGACAGCAACAGCGGCTATCGGTGGCTCTGGCAATGGTTAACAACCCCAGTATCCTGTTCCTGGACGAGCCAAGTTCCGGCCTAGACCCTCAGTCCAGGCATAACATCTGGGAAGTAATCGAATATGTCCGCAGCGAAGGCAAGTCCGTATTCATAACGACCCACTATATGGAGGAGGCAGAACGTCTTTGTGACAGGTTGGCCATAGTCGACCATGGTGAAATCATCGCTACTAATCCACCGGAAACGCTGATAGCCCAGCACTTTAAAGAGGAAGCCATAGAGTTTGAACTGGACCAGCATGTCGAGGAGGAAGTATTTGGACAGGTGGCAGGGGTAACCAATGCACAAGTGGAAAATGGCAAATGGACAATCTATTCAAGTGAAGTACCAATCACCATCTCGGCACTTATGGAACTGGTTAAACAGAGAAATATTCAGCTAACCAATCTGTACGTGCGTAGAGCTACATTGGAGGACGTTTATATTTGGCGCTGTATTCAGTGGAGGGGATGATACTACCTTCTCCGTAGGTCTGGTTATGGAAGATAATTCAGAAGTAGCCCAGGGGCTATCCGCTGCTCTACAGGAGCCAGAGGTACTCGAGGTACAAATCGGTGAACGGGACAATGAGCTGCAGGCGCTTGAAGACGGCGACCGCAGAGCGGTCATTATCGTTCTGCCTGACTTTGGAGAGACAATATCTAAGGGTAATAAGGGTCAAATCGAGATATACTATGACCCGACGCAGACCACATCGTCTCAGGTGCTGATACCCATTATCGAAAAGGTCATAGATGGGTTTGACCGCGCCCTATCTCAGGCACCATCACTAATCCAGGTCGAAGGGAAAACGCTGCAGACATATGATCTTCGCGCTATCGATTACCTGGTGCCCGGTGTCTTGGCAATGGCCCTGATGCAGCTGGGTATCTTCGCTGCTGTAGAGTTGGTTACAGAGCGAGAGAATAAGGTGCTTAAGCGGCTTGGTGCTACACCATTGAGGCGGTCCACCATGATCATAAGCACCGTCATTTTCCGGCTTATGGTTGCCCTGGTGCAGGCAGCTCTCATTATCATTATCGCCAGGTTGGTGTTCGATGTCCCAATGTTGGGAAGCTGGTTGTTCCTGATAAGCATGATCATACTGGGAACACTGGCCTTTCTAGCTCTGGGTTATTTACTATCGGCTTTTGCTAAAACGGAGCGGACAGCCATGCCGTTGCTCATGTCCATCCAGTTCCCCATGATGTTCCTCTCGGGCATTTTCTTCCCCGCCGAGATGATGCCTGACTTCATGATACCCATAATGAATGCTATGCCGCTCACCTACCTAGGTGATTCCCTCAGGCAGATAATGGTCGGCTCCTCTGCCTTGCACCCACATTACATCAATGCAGCCGTGCTCGGCGGTTGGCTTGTGGTCTGTTTGATTGGGGCCATCCGTTTCTTCCGCTGGGAATAGTATTTCTATTAGACTGCTGAAAAAGAAGTACAGGATACTTCCTGCCGGGGGTCTGGGGGGTGATTGGGACTATTTCAGCATTCTCACAATAGATTGCCATATGCAAATGGGGGGAATTATAATGTGGCGGAGATGACCAATAAACCAGTGCTTGTACTCTTCGACGGCAATGCCCTTATCCATCGCGCTTTTCATGCCCTACCCTCTCTGACTGTGACCAAAACAGGGGAGGCTACCGGGGCGGTATTTGGCTTTGCTAACATGGTCATCAAGGTGCTTGCCGAGCTTAAACCTACCCATTGTGCTGTCGCTTTCGATTACCCGGCGCCGACCTTCCGGCATCTGGAGTTCGCTGAATATAAAGCGCAGCGCCCCCCAATGCCTGAGGAACTAAAGAGCCAATTCCATCGGGTGCACCAGCTTGTGGCGGCTTTGAATATACCCAGTTTCGAAGTGGAGGGTTTCGAGGCTGACGATATCCTCGGTACACTTTCCCATCAAGCCTCGGATCAAGGAATAGATACCGTAATTGTCACCGGCGATTTGGATATATTGCAGCTTGTCTCCCCCAGTGTGCGGGTGCTTTTACCGCGACCGGGTAAGACTTTCAGCGATACCATTCTCTACGATGAAGGGAAGGTCATGGAGCGCTATAGCATCTCTCCTCACCAGATTGCTGATCTGAAAGGATTAAAAGGCGATCCATCGGACAACATCCCCGGCGTCGCCGGCATCGGAGAGAAAACAGCGGTGAAGCTGCTCCAGCAGTTTGGAAGCATCGAGGAAATAGTGGCCCATATTCAGGAGGTATCTCCTCCCAAAGTGCAGCAGGCGCTGCAAAATGTCGAGAAAGCGCACCTTAGCAAGAGGCTGGCCACTATAGTAACTGATGTCCCTATCAATTTGGACCGTGATGCCTGTGCCATATCAGCCTTCGATCGATCTCAAGTGACAGCGCTCTTCCGCGAGCTCGAGTTTAATAGGCTGCTGGCTAAGCTCGGTGAGCTGGGCACCGGGGAGAGCACAGAGGCGGGGAAGGCGGCGGCATTGGAGGGAGATTACCAGATCGTAGATACACCACAAGCTCTGGAGGAGCTTATCGCCAAGCTGCAGGCTGTTCCCTCCTTCACTATCGATCTGGAGACAACAGGCAAAGAGCCCATGTATGCGGGGCTGGTGGGTTTATCCTTTTCCTGCGAGCCTGTTAAAGCCTACTATGTGCCTGTAGGACATCGTTTAGGTTCGCAACTTCCTATGGACCACGTTCTCGAAAGACTCAAGCCCCTTATAGAAGATATTAAAATTTCAAAGGTTGCTCAAAATGGCAAATATGACATGATGGTGCTTGCCGAGCATGGAATCGAGCTTAGAAACCTGAGCTTCGATACCATGATCGCTGCCTATCTACTGGGCGAGAAAGCGCTTGGACTCAAGTCCCTGGCCTTCAATAAGCTGGGCGTAGAGATGACACCAATCACCGAACTCATCGGCACCGGGGCGAAGCAAACCTCGATGGATTATGTAGCCATCGAGTCGGCGGCTAAGTATGCTTGCGCTGATGCCGACATCACGGGACGGCTGGCGGGATTGTTTGAGGGGGAGTTAAGGGAGCAGGGGTTGTGGCAACTCTTTGCCGAGATGGAGATGCCTCTGATTCCCGTACTCCTCAACATGGAGCGGAACGGGGTGGCGCTGGATAAGGAATCCCTGTGGGCGATGTCCCAAACCCTTGGGGAGCGTATGAAGGAGCTGGAGGACCAGATTTATGACTGTGCCGGCCACAGCTTTAATATCAACTCTCCGAAACAACTTGGCTCCATTCTTTTTGAGGAGATCAAACTCCCCGGGGGTCGGAGGACCAAGAGTGGCTATTCCACCGATGCCGCTGTCCTCGAGTGGTTAAAGGGCACTCATCCAGTCATTGAGCTGCTTGTTGAGTATCGCCAGTTAATGAAGCTAAAATCCACCTATATAGATGTCCTCCCCGCCATAATCAACCCGAAAACAGGAAGGGTGCACACCAGCTTCAACCAGACAGGTACGTCGACCGGGCGGCTATCCTCCAGCGACCCCAACCTGCAGAATATCCCCATTCGCGGCGAGCTGGGCCAGCAGGTGAGGAAAGCCTTTATCGCCAGCGATGGCTTCCTGCTGCTGAGCGGTGATTATTCCCAGATCGACCTCCGTGTTATGGCGCATCTTTCCCAGGATGCTCGTCTCCTTGACGCTTTTCATAATGATGAGGACATCCATACGGCTACTGCCTCCCAGGTTTTCGACGTACCTGCTGCTGAGGTGACGCCGGATATGCGACGGGTGGCCAAGACGGTGAACTTCGGGGTGATCTATGGTATGAGTGGCTACGGGCTGGAGCAGGCTACCACACTTTCCCGTGAGGAGGCCTCTGGATTTATTAATACCTACTTTGAGAAGCATAGCGGGGTGAAAGCGTATATCGAAGCGACAAAGAGCCAGGCCAGGGATCGGGGATACGTGGAGACGGTTCTAGGCAGAAGAAGATATATCTCGGAAATCAATTCCTCCAATGGTCAGGTGAGGGCAGCGGCGGAGCGCATGGCGATAAACATGCCCGTTCAGGGCACCGCTGCTGATATCGTCAAGCTGGCAATGATTGACATAAAGAGGGAGATGGATAGGCAGGGGTTAAAGGCAAAGATGATCCTCCAGGTTCACGATGAACTTGTCTTCGAGGTACCCCAGGAAGAGCTTGACTTGATGAAGGGCCTTGTTGCGGAGATGATGCCCAATGCTCTGAAGCTCAGCGTTCCGCTTACAGTCGAGGTCAAAACCGGCCCAAATTGGGGGGAGCTGAATTAAGTAAAGAACATAAGATGACCGATAGTCTACAAACAAGTTGACTGCTGAAAAAGAGGCGCAGGATACATCCTGCCGGGGGTCCGGGGGTGTCCCCCAGCCTCAAAAGTCCCCCAAGACTGGGGGATATAGGGGGTTAATGAAGACCATTTCATCATTCTCATAAAATATTAACCTCATTTCTAACAGCAGGGGAGAGCGAAAAATGCCAGAGTTACCCGAAGTGGAGACAATGAAAAGGGACCTGTCCTCCATGATGGTGGGCCGATGCTTTACCGGTGTCACTTTACATTGGCCCAGGGCGGTGCAAACTCCATCGCCCGAGGAGTTCTGCAATCGCCTGCAGGGATTGTGTATTAAGGAGATTGACAGGCGTGGGAAATATCTAATTTTTCGCCTGGCAAATGGTGAGGCACTCGTCTTGCACTTCAGAATGAGCGGCTCCTTGCTTCTCGATTCCAGGAATGCATCCGATCCATACACCCGAAATACATTCCATGTCGATAACGGAGCAGGGCTCTACTTTCGTGACCCGCGCAAACTTGGTTTGATATGGCTGGTACCAGATGAAAATACCGTTGTAGGGAAGCTGGGTCCTGAACCACTAGACCCCGCCTTTACGGCTGCGGATCTGGGTGAATGGTCCAAAAGGTACTCGGCACCTATCAAAGCTGTTCTCTGCGATCAGAGATTCCTTGCCGGTATTGGTAATATGTATGCTGATGAAGCTCTCTTTGCCGCCTCCCTACATCCCTTGAGAGCAACAAATAGCCTGTCAGCAGATGAGGTAGATCGGCTGTACAGGGCCATACGCCGGGTGCTCGAGGAGGCTATAGGTAACTATGGAGCCAGTATTAACGATTACAGTCGCCCTAATGGTGAGCCAGGTACGGCGCAGTCTATGTTCAAAGCAGCGCATCGGGTGGGAAAGCCCTGTCCTGTTTGTGGTACTATCATTGAGCGGATACCAATTCGCCAGCGGGGTGCCTACTTCTGTCCCAACTGCCAGCGCAATTCGTAAACTTTTTCTCAAGCTAACTTGACAAATTAATAAAGCGCATGATAATCTAAAAGTACAACGACCCCGGTTATATCGGGGCGGTGAACAAAAAAGTAGCGCAAATAGCGAAACAAAGTCGCTTGGATCGGTAACGACCGAGACGGCATACAGTAGCAAGTATCAAAATGCCTTCTCGGGCACTGCCCGCGAAGGTTTTTGTATTATATAGGGCCTAGATATGCATAATGCGTTAGTGACATTGTCGATGAGCATCAGTCAATATGGGGATGACATTTAATATATATACGTTGAACTTTGCCACGGCTACAGATAAGGCTTGAAGGAGCTATGAAGTTAGTAAGGCTAGACCAGAAAGACACCCGACCCAAGATCGGTTTCATCGGGGCGGGAACGGTGGGCACGGCGCTGGCACTAAGGCTCAGTGGCAAGGGGTACCCTGTTGTCGCCGTTTCCAGTCGCACCATAAC